>JABABO010000260.1 GCA_014238195.1 Kordiimonadaceae bacterium
AACGGATGTTTAATCTGATGCACCAGATACTTCGCACTGACTTTAGCATAATAATCTTCGCTATCACGGTATCCAAATACAGGGGCAATCAGCTTTTCATCAAATTCACGTACTGATCGATAAGATTGAGGGTCGTCAATCATAGCTGGGTGTGTCAAGCCCTTCATATCTGCCCGCATCCCATTCACAAGGTAACGCAAGTAAGGCTTGTTGCGCGTGCGTTCAACCTGATGACAACATATGGACATATCAATCGGGGCCGAAACGCTAACAGATGCCCCAACACCAGCGGGCACATCCCCTTCCCCTAGCATACGGATCAGCATTTGCCCCCCAAGGGAAAATCCCATGATATGTATTTTTTCATGATACTGAGTAATGGTACGAATAGCGGCCCTAGCATCCCCTGTTAGACCACCACTATAAGGGGCCTTTGATGTTTTACGCGACGGACCGATCCCTCGGTAGTTAAATCGATAAACCGTATAACCATGTTCTAACAATACGCTGGTTGTTAAGTGCATGTAACTGCTGTTTTCGTCACCGCTAAGACCATGTATAAGCAACACACCAACACTATTAGACGGGCAAACGGGATAATCTACTGCAACATTTATTTTACCTGCGTTATCATCCAGCTCCACGAGTAGCCTTTTTGTTTTGGGCAAAAACGAGCCGTTAAACGGGGGAGGAACAAAGATATTACGCAATGTTTGTAAATCTCCACCACGCCAAGGGAAACGCGGCTTATAGGATGGTAAATTCCCCTTTTCTTGTAATAATGCCTGAAGGCCGTTCCCAATCACTTCCATAAAATCACTCTAATCCCTTAAATCACTCTAACTACGTCCACGGTCAATCTTGGTTGATAAAATGATATTTGTTTGGGTGCGTTCTACCCCGCTTAAGCGGCCCAGCGCATCCAGTGCTTCGTCTAGTTCTGCTGTGGTATCGGCAACGACAAGCGCAGATAAATCAAATTCACCCGATATTGTAAAGAGATTACGCACAGATTTTTGCTTACGACAACTTGCCACAACACCATCTTGCGCCCTAGGTGCGACTTTTAACATCACATGGGCCCGCACTTGGCGTGCCATAATATCATCGCCGAGCCGCACTGTGTACCCAGCGATCACCCCCCGTGTTTCTAATCGGCTGATTCGGTCCTGTGCTGTTGTGCGGGAAATACCCACTTGACGTGCCAGTTCCGACAGCGACAAACGCCCATTGGCCCTAAGTAAGGTGATTATTGCTTCATCCGTTTTATCCATAAAATCAATATAACGGATTTTACGGCAATTTGTCCATAATAATAATACAAATTGGTCAGTATAAGCCTTTAAAGTGCTTAGTTCTTCCTATAAAATAACTTCCATATGAAACTTTTGAATAAGTTTGTTCATTCTGGAATTAAAAAAGCACACATTTAATGTGTTTCTAGTGTGTTTCGGGATGAAAAGCTAAGGACAAAAGTTCACTAAATTCACATTTTATGAGGTAAAATAATGAAAAATATCCTTCTTATGGGCGCTGGTAAAATTGGCGAAATGATCAGCGCTATGCTCGCAGACACTGGTGATTATCATGTCACAGTTGCTGACCGTGATGAAATAGCTTTGGCCCGCATGCCAAAACATCCAAACATAGCAACAACAGTTGTTGATGCACTTGACGGAGATGCAATGGACACAGCCATGAAAGGCAAGTTTGCCGTTTTAATGGCCTGTGGTCATGTGATGACCCATGTGATAGCACCAGCTGCGAAAAAGGCTGGGGCGCACTATTTTGACTTAACAGAAGATGTAAAATCCACAAACTTAGTGAAGGAACTTGCCAAGGATTCTGCGACGGCTTTCGTGCCACAGTGCGGACTAGCGCCTGGTTTCATTGGGATTGTGGGACATCATCTGACGAAGGGCTTCGATACACTGCACAATGTGCATATGCGGGTTGGGGCTTTACCTGAATTGCCATCAAATGCGCTTAAATATAATCTAACATGGTCGACCGATGGATTAATTAATGAATATTGCCAGCCTTGTGAAGCCATACAAGACAGTGTGAAAACAACCGTTCCCCCGCTCGAACAACTTGAAAAAATTGTTATTGACGGCGTGGAATATGAAGCTTTCAACACATCTGGCGGCCTTGGTACGCTTTGTGAAACCTTGGAAGGTCGCGTGCGTAATATGAATTATCGCTCCATGCGCTACCCGGGCCACCGCGATATCTTGAAACTATTGTTGCAAGATTTGCGTTTAAACGAACGCCAAGACCTGATGCGTGAAATTTTCGAAAACGCGCTACCACTCACTAATCAAGATGTAGTCATCGTTTTTGCCACAGTCTCTGGTGAGAAAAATGGCCGTTTTATGGAACAAACCTACGCCAACAAGGTTTACGCTCGTGACATTAACGGTAAAATGCAAACAGCCATCCAAATCACGACATCTGCTGGAATATGTGCGATGCTTGATATGCTTGTTGACGGTCACTTACCGCAAAAAGGATTTGTTCGCCAAGAAGATGCTGATTTTAATATCTTCATTGCAAACCGTTTCGGTTCGGTTTATGCCACTGATACAACAAGCATTAAGTTAGCGGCTGAATAAATAATAGCTGATAGCTTCCAAGCGAAAGCAGTCTTTATGACACAGCAGTCTATATCTGGTGGACAAGCTTTAATCCAGGCTCTCATTGACAACGGCAGTGACTTGGCTTTTGGTGTTCCGGGTGAAAGCTACCTAGCGGCCCTTGATGCTATGTTTGACGCTTCTGATCGTTTCAAGTTTGTTACAGCGCGCCATGAAGCGGGGGCGGCCAATATGGCTGAAGCTTATGGCAAACTAACGGGCAAGCCCGGGATATGTTTTGTCACACGCGGGCCTGGGGCAACACACGCGGCCATTGGCTTGCATACAGCGTTTCAGGACAGCACGCCGATGATACTCTTCATCGGTCAAGTTGCGAGTGATCAAGTTGAGCGTGAGGCTTTTCAGGAAATTGACTATCGTCGCTTTTTATCTGAAGTCACCAAATGGACCGCAGAAATTAACGATGCAAGCCGCATTGCCGAATATGTGGGCCGCGCTTACCGTGTTGCAACCAGTGGCCGCCCTGGGCCCGTGGCACTTGCCTTGCCCGAAGATATGCTTGCATCGCTGACTGTACCGCAAACCTGTATGCCCTATAGCCCGAGCAAGCCCCACCCTGGGGACAGTGACATCGCAGCCCTTAGCGAAATTATGGAAAATGCTGAACGCCCTTTGATGATGCTGGGTGGCAGCGGCTGGGATGCGGCCAGCGTTGAAGTTTTTGAACGTTTCTCACGCGATAACAATTTACCCGTTTGCGTGTCTTTCCGATGTCAGGACCGCTTTAACAATACTCATCCAAATTATGCTGGCGATATGGGTATTGGGGCTAATCCTGCGCTTATTAAACGAATGCAATCCGCCGATGTGTTACTGGTGGTTGGCCCGCGCCTTGGCGAAATGACAACAGGCGGCTATGAACGCTTAAACGTTCCCGTTCCCGACCAAACACTTATTCATGTCCATCAAGGGGCAGAAGAACTTGGCCGCGTTTATCAACCTGACCTAGCCATTAATGCGACACCAAGCACGATGGCCCGCAAAATCAATGGTCTGCGTTTTAAATATGCTAAAAATTGGTCTGAAGGAACAAAGACTGCCAATACGGCTTTTCAATCATGGAGTAGTGTGATTGACAACCCCGGACCTGTACAATTAAGTGCGCTCTATAATCATATGAACAGCACCCTGCCTGCGGACACTATTATCTGTAATGGCGCGGGTAATTACGCCGCTTGGCTGCACCGCTTCCATCGTTATCAAACTTTCCCTAGCCAACTGGCACCGACCAGCGGCGCAATGGGCTACGGGGTTCCTGCGGCCATTGGTGCAAAAATCGCTTTCCCCCATCGCACTGTTATTGCAGCGGCTGGGGATGGGTGTTTTATGATGAGTGTTAATGAGCTAGCCACAGCCGCACAGCACAAAGCGCATGTTATCTTTTTAGTTTTTAACAACAGTATGCTCGGCACCATTCGTATGCATCAAGAAAAGCATTATCCAAAGCGCATTGCAGGCACTGCGTTGCAAAACCCAGATTTTGTCACCTTAGCAAACAGTTTTGGCCTGCATAGCGAACGGGTAGGCTGTACAGAAGACTTTGCAGCAGCGTTAGAGCGTGCAATAAACATTACAAACAAATCATCCAGTGATGGCGGTAAACCAGCCCTGATCGAAATAACCGTGGACCCCGAGGCCATAAGCCCAACCACCACCCTTTCTTCTTTACAAAATTCTTAAAAAGACAAGAGGCACCTATGCAAAATAACATCGCAAAAATTCTACAAGACATGAATATGAACCCCGCTGATTTCAAAGGTGGAAATTTAGATGTCTTTAGCCCTATAGACGGGCATTTGATGGGCTGTGTGCTCATGGACACCAAGGAAACTGTGGACGCTAAAATCGCTGCGGCTCACAATGCTTTTCAGACATGGCGCGATGTACCCGCACCACAGCGCGGCGAGCTTGTCCGCCTGCTGGGCGAAGAACTGCGCACCCACAAAGATGCGCTCAGTGCACTTGTGACCGCCGAATGTGGTAAAATCTTTGAAGAAGGCAAAGGCGAAGTGCAAGAAATGATCGATATTTGCGATTTCGCTGTTGGTCTATCACGTCAACTGCACGGTTTGACAATCAAATCAGAACGCCCTGGGCACCATATGCGTGAATATTGGCAGCCCTTAGGCGTTGTTGGGGTTATCTCGGCCTTTAACTTTCCTGTTGCTGTATGGGCTTGGAACGCAACCCTTGCCTTGATTTCAGGTGATACTTTGGTTTGGAAACCTTCCGAAAAAACACCAATGGTCGCACTGGCGTGCCAGAAAATATTAGACCGCGCTATAGCCCGATTTGGCAATGCACCTGCTGGCTTATCTTCTGTTATTATTGGGCTAAAAGATGTCGGTGAACAAATGGTTGATGACCAGCGCGTATCGTTGGTATCTGCGACAGGTTCCACACGAATGGGCCGCGAAGTTGGCCCACGTGTTGCAGCGCGTTTTGGCAAAACTATATTGGAACTCGGGGGTAATAACGCTATGATCATAGCCCCAAGCGCTGATCTTGATATGGCAGTCCCTGCGATTGTCTTTGGTGCGGTTGGCACTTGTGGGCAGCGTTGCACATCTACACGGCGGGTGATCGTGCACGAAAGCATTTATGACATCCTAGTCCCCAAAATCAAAAAAGCATATGCTAGTTTGCGCATTGGCAATCCCCTAGCAAATGGCACGCTTGTTGGCCCACTTATTGATCAGCTATCATTTAACGCAATGGAAAAAGCCCTTGCGGATGCGGGAGCAGAAGGTGGTGTTGTCACAGGTGGCGGTCGCAGGATTATCGAAGGATGTGCAGACGGTTATTATGTGAACCCAGCAATCGTCGAAATGGATAGCCAAACAGCAAGCATGTGTGAAGAAACATTCGCCCCGATCCTATATATTATCAAATACACCAATTTCGATCATGCGATTGTCACCCAAAACGCTGTCCCACAAGGATTGTCATCAGCAGTGTTCACAACCGATGTGCGTGAGGCTGAACAATTCGTGTCCAGTGTGGGATCAGATTGCGGCATTGCTAACGTCAATATCGGTACGTCTGGCGCCGAAATCGGCGGGGCATTCGGCGGTGAAAAAGAAACTGGCGGTGGCCGCGAAAGTGGTTCAGATGCTTGGAAAGCTTATTGCCGCCGCATGACAAGCACGGTCAACTATAGCCGTGAAATGCCACTGGCTCAGGGCATTAAATTCGACTTATAGCGAGACCAATGAATAATGATTTCATTATTTATTGATAAGTCGAACCGTAATAAAAGCGAGACCAATGAATAATGATTTCATTATTTATTGATAAGTCGAACCAACACAAAAGCGAGACCAATGAATAATGATTTCATTATTTATTGATAAGTCGAACCG
>JABABO010000051.1 GCA_014238195.1 Kordiimonadaceae bacterium
ACTTATAGCCAAATAAGGTGATCAATATTCACCGCAGTTGGCTATAGTAAGCGGATCCCTCGTAGTATGGATTACTGCCGTATGCGGATTTCAGGGCAACCATTGCTTGATTTTTAATGATACGGGCCAGTTTATAGCCGACCTCTTGAGCGGCTTCGCGGCGAAGATCGCGTATGACTTCATGCTTATAGCCTGACTGCGCACGCTGTAATTGGCGTTCTACTTTATTGCTGGGTGCCAGATGGGTTTCTATCAGGCCGCAGTTTGTTTGCGCTTTCAGGTTAATAGCATAGCGATAGCTTTCGCTGGCAGTACCATCAATCACAAATCGGTCATGGTTGATACCTTTCAGGCGCATTTTAATATCATAGTGATAGCGGCCAATGCCTTTTTCTTTGATTTCTGTATAGTAGGCACGGTGGAAATATCCGCACTGTGCTGACTGTGAATAATTGTGACGGCGGCTTTTTTTATATTTTTTGTTTTCAAGGTCGCGGTCGATAACGTAAAAATTGACATCAAAATCGCGTTCATGGGCGCGAATCACTAAATCAGCATCACGGCGATTGTGTATGAGCTTAATGCCCACAGGTAGATTACGTGCGATGGTTTCCATAGCGATATTGGTCGAATGATTTTGGCGGGACCGAGGGCTCTTATCGCGGCGTTTCCTAATATTTGTTCCAACATCAACAAATACAAGAAACGGGCGAGGGGTTATGCTGTGGGACTGCATATGTTCGCTATATTGAGGCTTATACTGATTATGGTGTGAGTGATCTGCAAATGCGGAACTACTCATCATAGGGGCAGCTAATGTTGCTAAAGTGATCAATGTTGCTACTGTTTTTGTTTTTGTCATGGTTTTGTCCTCCGTCGTTAAGCTGTTTTGAGCTGATAGGACAAGTATGTGACAAAAGGTCTGAGCGAAAACTGAGTCAGTTATTCATAATGAGTTCATATAAATATGGTGCAGACATGTAAAAAAAGCGAAAGGATATTTTCTTCCGCTTTTTTTATTTTATAGCGAGACCAATTAATAATGGTCTCATTATTAATTGATAAGTCGAACCGATACAAATACTTATAGCCAAATAAGGGGATCAATATTCACCGCAACTGGCTATATATGTGCATAGTCAGGTAAGTTATGCAGCGATTTCTTCTTGTGGGTCCCTTAAAACATAGCCACGGCCCCAAACTGTTTCGATGTAATTATCACCATTGGTGCAGTTCGCTAGTTTCTTGCGTAATTTACAGATGAAAACATCGATAATTTTTAACTCAGGCTCGTCAATGCCGCCATAAAGATGATTGAGAAACATCTCTTTGGTCAGGGTTGTGCCTTTGCGCAGGGATAATAGCTCTAGCATTGCATATTCTTTACCTGTCAAATGAACACGTTGGTTTTCAACTTCAACAGTTTTGGTATCCAGATTAATGGCTAGCTTCCCTGTTTTAATAATGCTTTGCGAATGGCCCTTGGAGCGACGCACAATCGCGTGGATACGGGCTACAAGTTCTTCTTTATAGAAAGGCTTCGTCATATAATCATCAGCACCATACCCAAGTCCTTTTACTTTATTTTCCATTTCGGAAAAGCCAGAAAGGATTAGAATAGGCGTGCTAACCTTAGAAATTCTTAGTTTTTTAAGTACGTCGTAGCCGTGCATGTCAGGCAGATTTAAGTCAAGCAATATAATGTCGTAATCATATAACTTGCCTAAGTCCAATCCTTCTTCACCCAGATCAGTACTATAGCAATTAAACCCTTCAGATGTCAGCATCAGTTCGATGCTACGTGACAAAGTTGGATCATCTTCAATGAGAAGTACACGCATTTGAATTTACCTCTTTTTTAATATCGCTCGTTTTTGAGCCGCTAGTTTCGTTTCAAATCACCCCATATTAACAATGGTTAATGCATTTGCCAAGTAACTATTAACCATAAAGGTTTATCACAACGATTTTTATTACGCATTAACTAAGTAATTTCTATTATTGTTAGGGTTACTAAACCCAAAAAACATTTAAATTTGTTTCCTAATTTTACCAAACATTAAGCCCCTATGGGCCATATTGAAGGCCGTCTGACACGAGGATGTTATGCAAAGTCTAATTCAGGAAATTGATCGGATTCAATCGGTTAAACGTTATGGTCGGGTAACAGGAGTGCAAGGACTTCTTGTTCAACTGGGTGGTGCTGAGCGATATGCATCCATTGGGTCGCGTATGGAAATTGAAACACGCAGCCATGACAAAGTGCCTGTAGAAATTGTTGGTTTTAAAAAAGATACAGCCCTTGCAATGCCATACGGCGCATTAGACGGGGTTGGTGTGGGGTGCCGCGCACTTTTAAAACATAGCGAACCAGTGGTTTATCCTACTAACGGCTGGCTTGGGCGTGTTGTAAATGCTTTTGGTGAACCGATTGACGGTAAAGGCCCTATTGTTCATGGGTCGCGTGCTTGTATGTTGCGCAGCAGTCCACCACCAGCACATGACAGGCAGCGCGTTGGGCCAAAAATTGATCTAGGAGTTCGCGCGTTAAATAGTTTTGCTAGTGTTTGCACGGGGCAACGCATGGGTATATTTGCAGGCTCAGGGGTTGGGAAATCGGTGTTGCTTTCGATGATTGCGCGATACAGCAGCGCGGATGTCGGTGTTATTGGCCTTGTTGGGGAACGCGGGCGCGAAGTGCAAGAGTTTATCGAGGATGACTTAGGGCCTGAAGGTCTTGCGCGGTCTGTGGTTATCGTTGCTACATCAGACGAATCGGCGCTTATGCGGCGTCAAGCAGCGTATCTTACTTTAACAGTTGCTGAATATTTCCGCGATAAAGGCTCAGACGTGATGTGCTTGATTGATAGTGTAACACGTTTTGCAATGGCCCAACGGGAAATTGGTTTAGCAGGCTTTGAACCCCCAACCAGCAAGGGCTATACCCCAACTGTTTTTACTGAACTGCCAAAACTATTAGAACGCGCAGGCCCTGGTGTTCGCGGCAGTGGTAATATTACAGGGCTGTTTACAGTGCTTGTGGAAGGGGATGATTATAATGAACCAGTGGCAGATGCAGTTAGGGGCATTTTGGATGGACATATCGTTATGGAACGCACCATTGCTGAGCGAGGTCGTTTTCCTGCAATCAATGTTTTAAAATCAGTGTCACGGACTATGCCCGGCTGTAATAGCGGGCATGAAAACATATTAGTCCGTGAAGCCAAACGCCATATGTCAACTTATACCGATATGGAAGAAATGATCAGGCTTGGGGCTTATAAGCAAGGCAGTAATCCAGATGTGGATGCGGCGATTGCTTATCATCCGTATATGGAGGAATATTTAACCCAGTTGAAAGAAGATCAAACTAACCTAGAAGATGGCTATCAACGTTTGCATGAGATTTTGGCGATGGGGCCATCCGCTGACGCAATAAGCAAGGATGGCTAGGCATGGCTGGGTTGGACGGCATCATCAAATTCAAAAAGTGGGAACTGGATGAAAAGCGGCGGGCTTTGTCTAAATTAGAATCTGAACGTGATGAGATTCAAAAGGCTCTCCGTTGCATACAGAATGAACGTGCGGCTGAAACTGCGCAAGTCTTGGGCGAGGTAGCGCTATTAACCCTTGGTAGTTATTTGCATGGGGCGCAGATAAAAGAAGAATATCTATGTGAAAAAATCAAGACC
Organism: Kordiimonadaceae bacterium; assembly: GCA_014238195.1. GTDB lineage: Bacteria > Pseudomonadota > Alphaproteobacteria > Sphingomonadales > Kordiimonadaceae > JABABO01. The sequence goes on from JABABO010000051.1 coordinate 3,693, forward strand.
AAAGATGATGAAATCGTCTTAGCACAGGACTGTGTTGCAGATGCGTTTAAAGAATTAAAAACCTATGAGATTGCAGAGGAAAATAAACGCAAGAGCCAAAAATACCAAGCGAATAAACAAGAACAGGACAATCTTGATGAACAAGGCCTCCAAGTTCACCAACGTGTCAAATAACCTTTTATGATAGGGGACCCTTTTGGGACAACAAAATACACCAAACTTTGCCGCAAGAAATTCAGGACGTGAATCGCAACAAAGATCACAAGATGCGTTGGATATAAAGGGACTTGACCGTGCCCATCATTTTCATCCCTTCACGGACCCGCAAGCCTTGGTACAAGCGCCACCTTTTGTAATGGAAAAGGGTGAAGGCTGTTACGTAATGGGGCAGGGCATGCGGTTGCTTGATGCTATGGCTGGTCTTGGTTCTGTGAATATTGGTTATGGGCGTACCGAAATGGCAGAAACTGCTATGAAGGCGATGGAAAATTTAAGCTTTTACCATTCTTTTGCAGCCATCACTAACCCCGCAGCTGCTGAATTGGCTGCTAAAATCGCAGAGCTTGCCCCTAAGCATATGAATAAAGTGTTTTTTGCTAATTCGGGTTCTGAAGCGAATGAAACGGCCCTAAAATTGGTGAATATGTATTGGCGTCGCCGTGGACTGCCAAACAAGCGCCTGATTATTAGCCGTGACTTTGCCTATCATGGGAGCACAATGGCTGTAAGTGCACTTAACGGCTTGGATGCTATGCATAAGCCTTTTGGGGTGCCTGTTGACGGCGCTGTTGTACATGTGCAGGCGCCGTTCTGGTATCGCTTCGGCGGTACAAGCACGCCTGAAGATTTCGGCTTAGCAGCAGCAAGAACCATTGAATCGGCGATCTTGGAAGCAGGGGCTGCGAATGTTGCAGCGTTTGTAGCGGAGCCAATCCAAGGCACACTTGGTGCTATTATTCCACCAATGACTTATTGGCCAGAAGTGGAGCGTATTTGTAAAAAACATAATGTTTTATTGGTCGCGGATGAAGTCGTTACAGGCATGGGGCGCACGGGCGCATTTTTTGCGCAAGAAACCTTTGGCTTTGAAGCGGACATTATGACCTTAGCTAAGGGTTTATCATCTAGCTATCAGCCTATTTCAGCTGTGGTAATGTCTGACAAAATTGCAGCAACGCTTGAAGGAAAATCTGCTGTTCTGCAACATGGTTTTACGACCAGTGGTCATCCAGTTACGGCGGCTGTGGCGCTTAAGAATATTGAAATTATTGAACGTGAAGGATTAGTGAGCCGCATCGCAAATGATATCGGCCCATATTTTGCTAGCAAGTTGGCTACTTTGGAGCGCCTCGACTTAGTTGGTGAAGTTCGCTGCTCTGGTCTGATGGCGGGGATTGAGCTGGCTAAAAATAAAGAAACAAGAACGCAGTATCCTATCGAATTTGGTTTGTGTCAGCATGTGGCACAGGCGTGTTTGGCACGTGGTCTTATTGTTCGTCCTGCCGGTAATATCCTAATTATGTGCCCACCGTTCATTATCACACATACTGAAATTGATTATCTGATTGAGATACTTGATGATGCACTGCAAGCTGTGACAGAACTTTTGAGGAAAGCTGAGGCCTAATATACTTTATGCATGTCAGGAATCTAACTCTTTTAGGTGGGCCCTTACTGCGCGTAAATGCTGTTCGCAGCCTAGTAAAATAACTGTAAGCGCGCTGGCAAAATGTTTGCCTTTCAGCTGTTCATCGGTTGATGTTAGACTTTGGAACGACACATCACCTTGGCGCGTAATGGCAAAGCGACCATCTGTGCGGCGGCTGGTACTTTCTGTGCGTTCTATGGCCATCATACGTTCATCACGATTTTCTATGGTATAGTAAAGCCGCCCCAAACGGGCATGCAGTTCAATGGTGCCAGTTTCATCTTCTGTTACGTGGGTTGTTGCCTGAAAAGCCATGCCTTCCCATTCAAAATGAAGACGATCAAACTGCTGAACAGTCGCTGCTTCTAGGTTGCTATGGGCCTCATCAATTTTTTCATGTAACTGCATTTATCAACTGAATTCCATATTTATAGTCAATTGCGGTGAATATTGATCACCTCATTTGGCTATAAGTATTTGTTTCGGTTCGACTTATCAATAAATAATGACCTCATTATTTATTGGTCTCGCTATATTAGTCATACATTGTGCATGGTTTTACGCTTACATATGCACTTAAAAGTTACTCTTCAACAGCTAATACAAAGTTAACAAGGTAAAATTATTAGATAATCTTGGAATTTGTGTCATAATTTGCTATTTGCCAGTATATGATGCTGGCGTAATATTTATTACGTTTTGAGTGATACGTAAAGACAAGCAGTGTTTGCTTTAAAGATAATAAAGGATATTCCATGAAATCAACAGATGTTGTTATGGTTCCCATTCACAAAGAAGGACATTTTTTTGTTGCTTTGTTTTTGGTTATTTCACTGCTGCTGGGTATGTTTGTCTCAGATATTTTAGGATGGATTGGCTTGATAGCCAGCGTGTGGTGCATTTATTTTTTTCGTGATCCGCACAGGGTGATTCCTGATGAAAAAGGCATTTTGGTCAGCCCTGCAGATGGGACAGTTTGCCTGATCATGGACGCGGTACCCCCTGTTGAACTTGATATGGGGGAGGGACCAGTCACGCGGATTTCAGTCTTTTTATCAGTTTTTAATGTACATATTAATCGCTTGCCTGCAAAAGGGGAGATTACCAAAGTGGCGTATGTACCAGGCAAATATCTGGATGCTGCCGCGACTGAGGCTAGCGAAGAAAACGAGCGTCAGCTTATACGTATGACCACAGAAGATGGGTATGATATTGCGTTTGCGCAAGTTGCTGGCTTGATTGCTAGACGTATTCTTTGTGATCTTGATGAAGGGCAAACAGGGGATCGTGGGGATCGCTTTGGTTTAATCAGGTTTGGCAGTCGCACGGATATTTATCTGGATAAGGCCTTAGAACCTACTGTAAAAGTTGGGCAAACAATGATTGGCGGCGAAACTGTTATTGCCCGTAAAGCCAACAAAAAACGCAAGGCTTAAACTGTATGAACGAAACAGATGATCCAATAAAGAAACCGCTTTTAAAGGCATTTTCCATACGCACTATATTACCAAGTGTGGTGACCTTACTGGCTTTCACGTCGGGATTGTCAGCTATACGTTTTGCCCTTTCCGAGCAATATCAATGGGCAGTGATTGCTATTGTGATGGCTGGGGTGTTTGATGGATTGGATGGCACAGTTGCCCGCCTGTTGAACAGTGCCAGCCGCTTTGGGGCTGAGCTTGATAGTTTATCGGATGTCGTTGCCTTTGGCGTTGCGCCTGCTGTGGTGCTTTATTTATGGAGCCTGCAAAACATTGGTCGTTTTGGTTGGGCAATCTGTTTAATTTATGCCATTGCGATGGCTTTACGATTAGCGCGTTTTAATGCCCGTCTTGACGAGGGTGAAGACCCTAAAAAACGCCTTGGCTTTTTAACAGGCGTCCCGGCCCCGATGGGGGCAGGTCTGTTGTTATTCCCGATGATTCTGGATTTCAGTGTTACGGATGGTTCGCTGCAAAATATGCCTTTAATCACTATGGTATATGTTTTGTTTGTCGCGATGCTGATGGTGTCCACCTTGCCGACATTGTCCTTGAAAACTTTCACTGTTCGGCGTGAAAATTTCGCAGCGTTTATGCTTCTTGTCGGGGCTGTGATTGCGGGATTGTTTTCACATCCGTGGTTGGTGCTTTTGGGAATTGGTGTTTTTTATTATAGCAGCATACCTTTTTGTATCATAGCCTACCGCAAACGCCTGCAACAAAAGGGCCTTGCGGATTAACGTTCCCCGCTAATCGTACATAAATCATGCGCAACTTCCAGCAGCCCTGAAATGTAAAAAAATTTATAGCCAAACGTAGTGAATATTGATCCCCTTATTTGGCTATAAATCTTTGTGTCGGTTCGACTTATCCCTAAGGACTTTGCGAATATTAAAGTCATTATTCATTGGTCTCGTTATAACACCCCAAAAACGAATAATTATCTAGATACTGCATAAAATAAGCAAAATTTAACTTTACAATCGATTGTATTTTGTTATATGGCTTAAATTAAAGGGAGTTAACTATGACAGAAAACGCAGAAATAGAGCAACAAGGGGCGCACAAATTAGTCACTTGGTTGACATATGCCATGTTCTTCATGTTTGCCATGACAACGGATGCAGTGGGCGAAATTATTAAAATCGCAAAGCTTGAGATGGGGCTTACCAATATCCAAGCGAGTGCTTTTCATTGGGCAACGATGGTTGCTGTGGCAGCAAGTGGTATTTTTCTGGGATTTTTGGCAGATCGGATTGGTCGAAAAAATGCTATCATATTGGGGTTGAGCCTGTATGGGCTGGCCTCAGCATTATTTTTTGCAGCCGATACATTTGAAGTTTATCTGACATTGCTTTTCGTTAGTGGGTTAGCTATTGGCGTTTTCAAGACGGCTGCATTGGCCTTGATCGGTGATATTACAAACACAACCAGCGAGCATACCCGCACAATGAATGCCGTCGAAGGTTTCTTCGGCATTGGTGCCATTGTTGGACCGTTGCTCGTGGTCTTTTTGGCAGCAAGGGGCGTTTCTTGGACATGGCTATATTTGCTCTCAGCAGCTTTTTGTGTCTTGATGATTATTGCGGCAGCCATGACTAGCTATCCTGACAAGCGCAAGACTGCAGAAGAACCAGTGAGCATGAAGCGAGCTTTCGCGCTGCTTGGAAATAAATATGCTCTTGGCTTTTCTTTCGCTATTGCAATGTATGTCGCTTCCGAAGTGGCAATTTTTGTTTGGCTACCAAGCTTTTTGGAAGGTTTTACAGGAAGTGATTTGGCGATGCTTGTCGCTGCTTATGCGGTTATGATTTTCTTTGTTCTTCGTGCCCTTGGTCGTTTTCTAGGGGTCTGGATATTGAAGCGATACAGCTGGACCAGTGTTATGTTAATCTTTTCGGCGATTATCTTTAGCTGCTTTCTAGCAAGTGCGATTTTTGGGCAGACGGCGGCGGTCTTTCTGTTACCAGCCTCAGGTCTTTTTATGTCAATGGTATATCCCACACTTAATTCTAAGGGAATCAGTTGTTTCCCGAAGGCAGAACACGGTGCGATCGCTGGTTTGATTTTGTTTTTTACAGCGGCTGCGGCGGCTGTTGGACCGCTTCTTATGGCATTTGCTGCCGATGTGCTGGGCGGCGGCGATATGATATCAGGTTTTTATCTTGCAACTGGCTTTGCTGGGCTGTTGTTTATCGCCATGCTTTTCAATTTTCTTAGGAACCCTGCTGCAGACGTTCTTCAAAATGCAGATGTTTTATAGTGTGAGAGCTCGAATGAATTCACGTAACAATGACACGCGGACTGTAATTCTAAAGCCGCCTCTACCTAGTATTTACCCTTATGCTCTGGAAAGGGTAATTGCACACCCTGCGCTGATGTTGTGGGATAGCTGGGCCTGTGATCGCTCAGGTGTTTGGTATCTTTACTGCTTGGCGTTAGCAAAGAAGGACATTGATGGAAATCATATTCAACCGAGTGAGCGGAATAATTATCAGTTCCACATAAGGCAATTTACAAGTGATGATATGGGGGGAACATGGTGGGATAAAGGTGTTTTTATGACACCACAAATGGTTAGCAGCGATTTTGCAAAGCGAAATATCTGGAGCGGCTCTGCCTTGCCATTGCAGGATGGTCGTATGCTTATGAGCTTTACAGGCATAAGGGAAGTCAGCGAAGAGCAACCTTTTATTCAGTCACTGGGTCTGGCAATTTCCAAGGATGGCTTGAGTGTAGCTTCTATTCAGGAAATACCATTGTCTTGTCCGCTAAGGGACTATGATGAAATTTTATCCCTTGGCTATTATCTTGGCCCAAAAGATCAATTAGGTCATCGGGAGGGAGAAGAGGGCGGACCGATTTTAGCTTGGCGTGATCCGTATTTGTTACCAAGTGGTGATGGCTCGATTGACGTTTTTTGGTCTGCGAAGACATCACCCAAGGTCGGCGCTATCGCCCACGCTACCATGATTGAAAAGCAGAATGGTTTCGTGATCAGCGAACTTCACTCCCCAATCACTTTACCAGATAGCCATTTGTTTACCCAAGCTGAACTGCCTAAAATATATTTGGATACAAAAACAGGCACATATTTTTGTTTTGTCGCCGCTTGTGACCGATTATATGAAGGGCAAGACGACAATGAAGTCCATAAGTTAACACGGCTATATACCGCAACCCAAGTGCGTGGCCCTTGGTATCCTTGGCAGTCGGGCAATTCAGAAGTTCTGGGTTTGGATGGGCTTTTTGGCGGAAGTATTGTTGAGGAAAATTATGCTGAGTGTAGCTTTACTATGATAGCCCCTTATACAGAAATGGTTGGCCCTCCCTTAGAGCTGACCTTTGCAGCTGTAAAAAAAATCAGTTATCAAAAAACGTCAGAGTGAAAGAATAATATATATAAATTCATTCGGGTATACTGGATCTGCGTACTATCAGACTGGTTTCAACCACCTGAGACTGAATAGAGTCCCCGCGAATCTTTTTGATAAGCAAATCAACCATGATCTTGCCACCGCGCTCAATATTTTGATCTACTGTGGTTAGGGCAGGCGTGGTTAGACGGGCAAGACCAACATTGTCATAGCCGACGACTGAAATATCTTTTGGTACAGACTTTCCGAGTGACTGAAGCGCTTGAATGCAAGCAATGGCGAGAACATCTGAGGCCGCAAATATTGCATCAAATTCCTTGTTACTTGCAACAAATTTCCTGAGTGAGTCGTAAGCGGTCTGACCACCAAAGTTGACAGGCAGTATAAGTGCATCATCTGTTGTACAATTACGATCATTGTGCGCGGCACGAAAGCCTTCGAATCTAAGGGCCACTTCTGGCAATGTGGTTTCCCCAACAAACAGGATACGTTTTCTTCCCAATGATAAAAGATGTTCAGTTGCCAAGCGCCCACCATTAAAATTATCGCTGCCCACCAGTGTATAGTCGTGATCGCCCGTTTCTCCGCCCCAAACAATAATGTTTTTGTCGGCAAGTCCTGCTTCGTTAAGACGATTGGTCCTCCCAGCTTGACCAATGACTATCAACCCTTCTGCGCGACCTGTTAGCAGAAGATTCCTCTCAGCGATTTGATTGTTGTCCTTCGGTGTGGAAATGATCAGGTCGTATCCCTGTTCGGATGCCGCATGAGACACAGCACCAACCATTTCAAGAAAGAAGGGATCAGATATACTTTGATCGGATTCGCTAGACAATGGAATAACAATACCAAGCATTTGGTTTGTTTGTTTGCGTAAATCTCGGGCAGTGGCATTCACCACATAACCAGTTTCCTTGGCAAGTTCCATGATTAATTTTTTTGTTGGTTTCTTTACCAGTGGGCTACCATTTAGGGCACGCGATACAGTAGAAACATCAACGCCTGCTCTGCGTGCTAGTTCAGCCATTGTAATTTTCCGTACCATATGTACCTCATAAATTAATATTTTAATTCAAATTACTATGAATCTGAGGCTTTGGCAAATAGTAGACTCGTAAAAATACAAACGATTGTAATTTGCTGTTGCAATCGTTTGTATTTTATTTTATACAGAAGCAAGAGTGATTAGTGGACTACCTATTCGCAATAGGGATGTTACTTATAAATAGGAAGGGAATGTGATGAAAATGTTCGGTGAAAAGAAGGCTAAACAACTGGCTGTAAAGGGAATGCTGACCAGCGTTTGCTTAATAGCGGTCAATACAAATTATGCAATTGCGCAAGATGATGATGGTCAGGCTGCGACAAATCGTCAGCCACTTGAAGAAATTGTTGTCACTGCGGTAGCAGGTGCGACCACGCAGTTGATGTCCAGCGTATCGGTTAGCAGTATCGGGTCTGATGAAATAGCCAAATATGCGCCCCGTTCAACCGCAGAAATTTTTCGCAACATTCCTGGTCTTAGATCAGAATCAACTGGGGGCGAGGGTAATGCCAACATCGCGGTACGTGGTTTACCTGTTGCGTCAGGCGGGGCAAAGTTTTTGCAATTGCACGAAGACGGGCTACCAGTTCTTGAATTCGGCGACATTGCCTTTGGTAATGCAGATATCTTTTTGCGGGCTGATTATTCAGTCGCGCGCATTGAAGCAATTCGTGGGGGTTCCGCTTCCACCTTTATCTCTAACTCGCCGGGAGGTGTCATCAACCTGATTTCTAATACTGGCGAGGAAGAAGGGGGCAGTTTTGGTCTGACCAAAGGGCTGGATTTTGATACAACCCGTGTTGACTTCGCTTATGGTGGGCCTTTGAGTGATGACATGCGTTTCCATGTTGCAGGTTTCTACAGGGTTGGTGAAGGCCCTCGTCAAGCGGGTTATAATGGCAATAAAGGTGGTCAGATCAAGGCGAACCTAACCCGTGAATTTGACGCGGGATTTGTGCGTTTTTATTTTAAACATCTTAATGACCGCGCGATTGGGTATCTGCCTATGCCTGTTGAGGTAACTGGTAGCAATGAAAATCCGTCTTATGAGCATGTCGCTGGGTTTGATTTTTCCTCTGATACAACACACAGTGCGCTTTTCCAATCTAATTTCGGCACTGGTGGTGATGGTAGTCGGCGCGTCAGTGATGTTGCTGATGGAATGCGTCCCATAAGCACTGTATTAGGCTCTGAAATTAATTTTGACATTGCTGGTGACTGGAACCTAGTCAATAAGACTAGGATATCTAACAACAAAGGCCGGTTCGTGTCGCCATTTCCAGCTGAAGTGGCATCGGCTTCTACTATTGCAAACTCGATTGCTGGTGATAATGCAGTCTTGTCCTATGCAAATGGATCAGAGGTCGGGAATATCATTAATAATCCTGACACTTTGAATGGTAACGGCCTTGCATTACGTATGCATGTCTTTGATACGGAGCTTAATGACTTTGGTAACTTCGCCAATGACTTGAAGGTCAGCAAAGCTTTAGCTGTGGGTGATGTCGGTGAAATAACTTTTACGGCTGGGTATTATAAGTCTAGTCAAGATATCAATATGGATTGGCTTTGGAATAGTTATCTTATGGAAGTTAAAGGTGATAATGCAGCGTTGTTGAATGTGGCAGATGCAGATGGCCTGTTATATTCGGATAACGGCCTGATCGCATATGGTGTACCATTCTGGGGTAATTGTTGTCAGCGCAATTATGATGCAAGCTATAACATTGATGCACCTTATGCATCCCTGAATTATTCAGGTGCTGCGCTTACCATTGATGCCAGCATTCGTTATGATTCTGGTTCGGCTTCTGGAACGTATGCCGGGTCAGTTCAGATGGAAAATTTGGATGTTAACCAGGACGGTAATATTTCAGCCCCAGAGCTGTCAGTATCAGTCATTGATCACGCCAATGCCATGCCAATTGACTATGACTGGAATTACTGGTCATGGTCTATCGGTGGTAACTATGCCTTTAATGATGATATGGCAGCCTTTGCCCGTGCCAGCCGTGGTGGTAGAGCTAATGCTGATCGTCTCCTGTTTGGGAAGGTTAGGGCTGATGGCAGCGTTGCAGATGAAGATGCTGTTGATTTTGTCAACCAGTATGAACTTGGACTTAAATACCGCACCTCTGATTTTGGTTTATTTGCAACGGCCTTTATGGCAGAGACTGAGGAGCAGAATTTTGAAGCGACTACGCAGAAATTCTTTGACAGGGTCTACAAGGCTAAGGGACTTGAACTTGAAGCTTCATACTTCAATGGTCCATTTGACGTAACGGCTGGGGCCACTTACACAAATGCTGAAATTTCTTCAGATGCGCTGAATGCGGACGTTGTGGGCAACACACCCCGCCGTCAGGCAAAATTTGTGTATCAAGCATCGGCGTCTTATTTTGGCGAACGCTTCAATGCAGGAATTAACCTGATTGGTACTACTAAAGCTTATGCTCAGGACAGTAATGAACTGATATTTCCAGCTTATAATCAGGTTAATCTATCGGCTGGGTACGAGTTAGCAGAGGGGCTTTCCCTGAATCTGAACATAAACAATATCTTCGATGCGATTGGTGTGACAGAATCTGAAGAAGGTTCTATTGTGGAAAATACCAGTAATATAATTCGTGCCCGTTCAATCAACGGCAGATCGTCTACTCTGGCCCTAAAGTACATGTTCTAAAGTTCACCTTGAAGGTAGGTAAAGTAGGGGGCTAGACCCTATTTTATCTACCTTCGCATTTAGATATTTATCACTCGAATGATGGTCAATATGACGGAGAATGAATGATGATGAAAGTCGTTTGTTTTGGTGAAGCGCTCGTTGATATGTTACAGACTGGCCTTGATCAAGTTGGGCCGTTGTCTGTCCCTGTTATAAAGCAATTTCCTGGCGGTGCACCAGCAAATGTAGCTGTAGCGATTGCAAAACTTGGTGGTGATGCTTCATTCGTTGGTCAGGTCGGCCGTGACAGTTTTGGATATTATCTGAAGTCTGCCCTGCAATCCTATGATGTGGGTGTGGAACAGCTTTATATGCTTCAGGGTGGGCAAACTCCAATCGCTTTTATTACGCTTGGAGAAGATGGGGAGCGAAGCTTTGATTTTTACAGGACTGAAACCGCGGATATTGTTTTCAAGGCGGATCAGGTGCCAAATAGTGTATTCAGATCGGATTGTATCTTTCATTTTTGTTCTAACACACTAACCCATCGTTATAACTACCAAACAACACTTGAATTGTTGGTGCGAGCGAAGCTGGCTGGCTGCATGGTCAGCTTTGATTTTAATGTTCGGGCCAATCTTTGGTCAGATTCTACACTGATACGCGAACGGATCAGAGCCTGCTTGGCATTTACTGACATTATCAAACTTTCTGTTGAGGAGCTGGATTATGTTGAACCGGAAGGCCTAGACAGCCTTACCAAAGCAGCATTTGAGGCGGATGTTTCCTTGGTTCTGGTGACTGATGGCGGTAAACCTGTAAAGTTTATTGCAAAGGAAGACGATATATTTGGCGAGATTGAAGCCCCTTCTGTAGACGTCGTCGATACGACTGCGGCAGGGGATGCCTTCATTGGGGGATTTTTGTACAAACTGGGCCAAACAAAAAATGCTTGGAATGCATTAGGTGACGCTAATATCTTAATGGATGCTGTCGAATTTGCCGCACAATGCGGTGCCTTCACTGTAGCGCGGGCAGGGGCTTACACCTCACTACCCAGTGCTAAAGATATGAGATTAGTAAAATGAGTCTGGATAAGAACAACTGTTTGATAATTATGCTTTTAAGCATATAGCCAATTGCAGTGAATTTTGATCACCTTATTTGGCTATCAGTATTTATGTCGGTTCGACTTATCAATAAATAATGAGCTCATTATTTATTGGTCTCGCTTTTGTTACGGTTCGACTTACCAATAAATAATAAGCTTATTATTCATTGGTCTCGCTATAACATTTTACTTTAGCCCTTAAAATCATCGCTGCTATGGCGTTCAATCATAGGGTTGTCCCCCCAAGGGCGATTGACCCGTAGACCACGTTTTACGGCAGGGCGTTCGGCGATTTTCTTTGCCCAGCGCCCAAGGTTTTTATAATCTGCAACTGCCAAATATTCAGCTGAATCGTAAAGTTTTCCAAGGGATAATGCCCCGTACCAAGCCCAAATAGCCATATCAGCGATAGAATATTCATCGCCAGCCATATATTCATTGCCAGCAAGGTGTTTGTCCAGAACATCCATTTGGCGCTTAATTTCCATCGCAAAACGGTCAATAGCATATTCGATTTTAAACGGCGCATAGGCATAAAAATGCCCAAATCCACCCCCTAGAT
>JABABO010000227.1 GCA_014238195.1 Kordiimonadaceae bacterium
AATAAAGCTGCTTGATACAATAGCATCGGTCGGTTACGTGTGTTCAGCCGTTTATCTGTCTTTTTAGCCCCTTATCACTCCCCCCCTTTCGGGGGGTTTTATGTGTGTTTTTTAGGTCAGAGGTATTGGTAAGCCAGAGCTATTTCTGGTTGGCACCTGAGACTTGAATTCTAAAGGAGCAAATAAAATGAATGTTTTAGCAAAAAGAGAAATTATTACCGTTCCCCTCAATCATCTGAGTGTCGCGGCTGAAAATGTCCGCCGTATTGGCGCGAAAGATAACCTTGATCAATTGACCGCCTCAATCGCGGTAAAAGGTGTACTGCAACCCTTGCATGTCAGGCCAAATGGCAAAAAAGGCCATTTTGAAGTATGCGCGGGACAGCGGCGACTAGCGGCACTATTGGCTTTGAAAAAAGGAAAAACCATTAATGCCAGTGAGCCTATTCGGTGTGTATTAGTCAGCAACGAGGAAGCACGGGAAGTGTCTTTGACTGAAAATGTCATTCGCGCCCCAATGCACCCGATTGACCAGTTCAAGGCATTTGCACAGTTGGCAGAGGACAAGATGGGGATTGCCGATATTGCCGCCCGTTTTGGCATATCAGAGCAGATCGTAAAACAACGCCTGAAATTGGCAAATGTCGCGCCTGAATTACTAACTCTCTACGAAGACGGAGAAATCAATCTTAATATGATCGAAGCGTTCACCTTAACCGATGATCAAGACCGACAAGTCGCCGCTTACGATGAAGCCTATCTTGATGTAAAAATACCTTACGATAAACTCATTCGGATATTACATATTCTCAATGAAGGTAAGGAAAACCCCGAGTAAGAGGGCTTTCCTACTGCCTACCCTTGCGGCTTTGCCGCTTGCCCCGCTCGCTTCACTCGCGGCCTAAAAACCGAAAAGCCGCCAGCCCTTGGGGAGGGAACTGGCGGCAATCGTCTTGGCATCACCTTGGCAGGTGAATAATACCAAGCATAAATAGGGACTTTCATGCTATCAGTGAATTAATATATCACCTCTTTTCATATTGAGATATTCCAAAATAGTTTTATTCTTCTTCTCAGGGTCCTGTATTTCACGGATAAATTTCAGCATGTCCTCTGTGTCTGATCGAAGCTCGCCGTTACAATCCAAAAACCTTTCAGCATCAGCAAAAAAGTCTGCTACAGCAACATTCAGATATTGTGAAATTTTATATAGTATTTTAGAGCCAATCCTCTTCTCACCCATTTCAAATTTGCGAATCTGATCTACATTTAAGTCTAGATGATCAGCAAGGGGTCGCTTAATGCTGGGGGCGAAATAACACTCTAAGCCTTATTCATATCGCAGAGCCAAAATGGGGTTTGCACGGGCAACCCTGACGGCCTGTGTACTGACGGTTGTCCAGGCTATGATAAGGGACAACAATCCTGCACCAAAACAGAAAAACAAGAGCAACCACGTGTCCAACCGATACGGAAAAGTTTCCAGCCACTGCATCATGATCCATCCTGCGATGGGCCATGCAATAAAGTTGGCCATAATAACCAGTTTTGAAAACTGCCATACCATCAACCGGACAATGTCAAACACGCCAGCCCCCAATACCTTGCGTATACCGATTTCCTTTGTGCGGCTCTGCGCCGTAAAGGCAGCAAGACCGTACAGTCCCATACATGCAACCAGCACGGTAATGGCTGAGAACGCCGCGAGTACAACAGACAAGTTTAGTTCCTTCCTGAACTCACTGACAATAGTATCTTCAACAACCTCATACTGGAAGGGAACCGCATTCGTGAAGGACTTCCACACATTTTCTAGCCTGGTTATAATAGCCCTCGGATCACCGTTAAATTGTATCGCCAATGTATTATAGAGCTGAGGCATTAGAACATATACTTCTGCTCTGATAGCTTTTTTGGGGGACTGAAAAAATATATCAGATGTAACACCAATTATTTCCAGTTTGCCCATAACAGGCCCTTCGGCATTCATGCCAATCGTAGTGGTGACATATTTGCCAATTGCAGCTTCCGGCGTCCCCATTCCTAGTCGCCTTACACTTTCTTCATTGATAATGACTGTACCCACGGCTACGTCTGCATTTACATTCGGCATGCCATCTGTCAGATGATCACGGCTATAGAAACGCCCGGCTCGTAACGAGATTTTAAATGTGTCAAGAAAGTCATAATCGACGGCTTGTCTGCTGATCATCACGGCCTTGTCCGCTGTTGCTCCCTCAAGCTGAAAACTACCCAGGCGTTCATGAACATCTATGGGGCTATATTCAGTAAAGCCCGCTGCATTTATCCCTTGTATTTTGAGAACCGTTTGTTTCAGAGCCTCTTTCTGTGCTGCAATCGCTTTATTGTTTATGCCGTTCAGAACAATCAGGTTGTCTTTGCTGTAACCAGGGTCTTTGTTTGTCGCATACCATGTTTGACCATAAACCGTCGCAGTAGCGACAATAAGTGTAATAGATATGGTGAATTGCAGAATAACAAGGCTGTTTCGCAATATGAACGTACGGGAGGCTCGTGCAGAATTGTTTGCTTGCAAAATGCGGGCAGGCATAAACCCGGATAGGATGAAAGCCGGATACAGGCCTGCAACAAGGCCTGTTAAAATAACAAGGGAGATCAAGCTGATAAGTGTCATGCCATCATTATATGAAAGCACTAGTTCAGCATTTAGAATGCCATTAAACAGAGGCAGTATCATCTCAACCATAATCAACCCAAAAATCAGACCTGCCGAAGCAAGAAAAACAGTCTCTCCCAAAAACTGCAGAATTAATTGCCTTCTGCTTGCTCCGAGCACCTTTCTGAGAGCAACCTCGCGGGCACGCTGAGTAGATTTTGCCGTCACCAAGTTTACAAAATTAATGCAGGCTATTAATAACACAAGCCCTGATATGACACCAAGAATTCGGACGGTTTCCATGCTGCCTGAGGGCTTCATCTCTCCCATACCTGTAGGGTTAAGATGAATATCTTCCAGTCGCTGCAGCGTTTGTTTATAAAAGTCAGAGACCTTGCTGTCCGGCCCGGATTTCAAACTGTTAAGACCGACTACATGGGTATCTATCAAATCAGGTAAACGGTCATTGATGTTATGAAAGTCTTCAGGCCTTTTAAGTTGAACATACACAAGATGTTCACCCAGGTTTCCCCACGTATCGTAGTAACCTTTCGTCATCGGGAAATCGGCTAAATCAAATTTTGCCAGAGCATTCAGCGATAAAGAAGTATTCTCAGGCAGATTTTTAAAGACTGCACCAATCTTGTAATCTCGCTCAATTTCAAAAAGACTGATTTTCAGAGTACGGCCAATCGGGTCATCACGACCAAAATATTTTTCCGCAAATGTCTCGCTAACAGCAAGGCTGGATTTATCATTGAGTGTCGTATCCATGTCCCCCTTCAGCACTGTTAAATCAAACATTTGAGCAGTTTCAGGATCCGTCCAGTGCATATCCTCAGCGAAAGCTTCTCCATTGAGGGTGACCGTAGGATGCATGGGAATAAAGCGCGTCACCCTTATAATGTCATTGGGGAAAAAGCTTTCCACGGCCTCTTTCATCGGTGCGGAGGCTGAAACCGAGACATAAGGAGGACGTCCAGCCAGTGATACTGTAGTATTTACCCTGCTGATTGTATCAGCATTGGTCCAGAATTCATCATAGGACAATTCCTGTCGTACAAATAGCATGATCAGGATGCAGGAGGCAAAGCCAGTGGCAAGACCAAAAATATTAATGAGGCTGTAGAGTCTATTTCTGACAAGGTTTCTGAATGCTACTTTAATATAATTATTAAACATCGAATATCCTCTCAAAAACGTTTGCCTGTTCCTACTTCAATTTATTAATCAAGCTGAATCCCCAGAAAATTCCAGTAATAATAGAACCAGGCCATAAAGAGACCCGAAAGTGCGACCAGCGTATAGTGGATCCGCCGACCCTGACGCCAATATCCATCTTTCCAGCACTTAACCGCAAACCACACCACACCAAGTGCGACAAGTGATGCCAGGTCAGGTAAGACAAGTGCTACTCGGAGCGCCGCTGGTATCGTGAAGATAATTGAATTGCCGTACGTGGACAGGATAATCACCATCGAAATCACGAACAGAAGATTCAGGCCAGTCATTCCCATAGACATCCGAATGGCCATGCGCTCGTCATTCATCATGGTCTTAAAATCCTTGCGGCGATAAATCCATCCAACCCAAACCGTGATAAATATGAAAAAGGACACCATTGGCAACAGTTGAGTATACAGGTTTCCCTCAACTACAGGTGCACGACTTAATGCTACAAAAGTAGCACCGTCTATGTAGAAGTCTCGAATGTTTCCATTTTCATCTTCACCAAATGCTATTCTTTGTTGACCATCTATCTGTCGGAACAGGTTTTTATAGATTTCAACAAACTGGCGTGGTTCAGGGCCAAGACCACTGAT
Organism: Kordiimonadaceae bacterium; assembly: GCA_014238195.1. Taxonomy (GTDB): domain Bacteria; phylum Pseudomonadota; class Alphaproteobacteria; order Sphingomonadales; family Kordiimonadaceae; genus JABABO01. The sequence continues at coordinate 4,462 of JABABO010000227.1, forward strand.
CAACAAGGTATTATCTGAGGTGGGTGTCACGGTCACGCCACTGCCAAGCAAGACGAAAGCTTTTTCGAGGGTTGACTGATTATGGCGCCACCCTTTGTATTTACCCGCATAATTGGCCGCACGATCACCAAAATCCGCTGGGGGCTGGATTTTTTCAAGAGGCATCGGATAATAATGATCATAAAACGCGTCAATAATCTCATTACGTGCCTAGCCATCCTTGAGGCCCATGTATGAGACAAAAATCCCGAGGTTTTCTTGCTTGTTCAAAACCAGATTGGAATGAAATAAAGTTGTATCGCCGCCATGATTGATCAGGCGGTGTCCGTTTTTGAACGCCTCATAAAAACCATGAGCCATCCCGGATATGCGTTCGTCCGGTGCGAATAGACGCGAGTGCATCAGCTTGGCGGTCTCAGGCTGCAATATCCGTGCGTCACCAAGC
>JABABO010000228.1 GCA_014238195.1 Kordiimonadaceae bacterium
CCCTATATTGACGTTTCGACCCTTTAAAACAGCCAAGGCGTATGCGAAAATCTGGAACGATGGGCAGGACGGTCAACCTATTGAATCGCCCTTGCGCACATATGCCCGTACCCAAGCAGAGCGGCTATCAAAACATTTGGAAGGCACAGCCCATGTTGCTTGGGCTTTTCGCTATGGCTCACCCTCGGTACAAGATGGGCTTTCACAGTTGCGCGCAAAAGGATGCACACGTATTCTAGTGGCCGCATTGTTCCCCCAGTACAGTGCGACAACCACGGCTACGGCTTATGATAAAGTCTTTTCTTGTCTCGCACAAATGCGCTGGCAACCGGCGGTGCGGACGCTGCCTGCTTATTATGATAAGCCCGCATACACCGATGCCCTTAAAACCAGTGTGACAAAAGCGCTCTCGGAAATCGACTTCAAACCAGATCACATAATCGCAAGTTATCATTCAATCCCCAAAACCTATTGGCAAAAGGGCGACCCTTACCCCTGTCACTGTATGGGGACGAGTAACCGCCTAACCAAGGCGATGGGGTGGGCAGATGACTATCTGATCACTACGTTTCAAAGCCGCGTCGGGTTTAATGAATGGGTTGGACCTTTTAGCGCTGATAAAGTCAAAGAACTTGCAAACCGTGGTGTTAAACGCATTGCGATAATCACACCCGCGTTTTCGGTCGATTGTCTTGAAACACTTGAAGAAGTAAATATGGAACTGCGTCATATTTTTCTATCAAATGGCGGCGAAAAATTTCATTATATTCCCTGTCTGAATGCCAGCGATGAAGGCATTACAATGCTGGAGCACGTCACAAAGCAAGAAATATCAGGTTGGGCCTAAAAGTTCTTATTTTTAAAGGAAGCCTTCTAGGCATCGCCGACAAACCGTGGGATCAAAATGGTGGCTGTGGTGCCTTTGCCATAGTGACTGCTTAAGCTAAGATCGCCATCGTTTTGTTCCATTAATGACTTAGATAATGGTAAGCCCAGCCCAACACCGTTGACGTATAGCGAGACCAATAAATAATGAAATCATTATTTATTGGTCTCGCTATACCTTCAATTCCTGTATATGTTATTGTTTTTTAAACGTACCCTGAATCCTGTAAACCACACTATCTGACCAATATATCTGGATGAGAGGATCGACATCAGTCTGTATAAATCTGTGACTGGAAATCCTGAAAACACTGTCCGTATTCATTCTGATATTTCCGCATTTGTGTTACCGCCTGAAGCCAACCTGTTGGGGCGGTTTCTGACCAGATGGTCCACCACTATCGGGGCAGGAAGGGCTTCTGGTGAAAAACCACCGAAGACAACAAAATGAATAGCACCGCATGCTAGTATCGCGTAGACTACCTCGGGAATCATCGGCATATAAAGCGTGACATGGTCTCCTTTTTTGACATCCTAGGCACGCAACACATTGCCAAACTGGCTGACCCCTGTGAAGCTCGCCGCAAGTGATATGACGGCTGTCGGTTGGCTCGTCACCCTCGAAGATGACTGCCGTATCATCCGCTTTTTCTGTTAGGTAACGGTCAATGCAGTTCACACTTGCGTTCAGCGTACCGTCCTCGAACCACTTGATCGAAACGTCACCAGTAAAGTCTGTGTTCTTTACCCCTGTAAACGGCTTTATCCAGTCTATGCGATCAGCTTGCTGTCCCCAGAACCCCTCGGGGTCCGAGATCGATTGCCCATACATTTCCAGATATTGCTCTCGCGTGCACAAAGTGCCTCGTTCGCCAAAGGCCATATTGGGGTGCAGACAAACGGCAAGCCGATCATCTATTCTATTGGCATTCCACTGGCTTC
>JABABO010000066.1 GCA_014238195.1 Kordiimonadaceae bacterium
GGCCATGTCAGCAAGCGCCATTTGCGCCTGAGCAGGAAAGCTGCGAAATTGCAGATCATCAAAGGGCTTCCCCGATAGGATGCTTTTTAAATTCTCGTCAAGCCGTTTTTCCAATTCAATCATTGCGTCATTTTCATCGAGTCTTAATTTCATCTCTTCCTCAAACAAATCCGTGTCTGTGCTGTTGATCTGCAAAGCCTTTTGATAGTCTTGGCTGATTTGCTCTTCTGTGGCGATGGCTTTTGATATTTTATGTCTAAACGTCATACCGCTGACATCAGAAAGCCTATTCACCAGCGTGCCTATGCCGATGGTGACATTACCCTTGTGGTCCTTATAAAAATGTAAAACAGTGTCTTCAAATTCCTCTATGGCCTTCAACAGGGTTGTGCGATTATAAGACTGCGGCGGATATTGTTTTTGCCCTGGTTTGAGGACAAAGTTACCATCATATCCGACAAGCATTTCACCCGTGTCACGCACCACAGCGACTTGTGATTGCTTGATACTGGGGTCATTCACCCAGCCAATCGTGCCTGAGCTTTCCAGCCTGCGGATATGCTGGTTCTGTTCCTGCGTTAACTGTTGTACATAAGCCCTCATCGTCGCCGCTTTTGGGGCATTGAGGGTTTTGAGCATTGCCGTACTGGCGTGCATGTTCGGCGCGATGTGGATAGCCATGCGCTTTAGTCCAAATTGATTAAGGGGGTAAACCATGTGTCTGTCCTTTCTGTAGCCAAATGCAGTGAGTTTTGATCACTGTATTTGGCTGTAAATGTTTGTGTTGGTTCGACTTATCAATAAATAATAAGCTTATTATTTATTGGTCTCGCTTTTGTGTCGGTTCGACTTATCAACAAATAATAAGATTATTATTTGTTGGTCTCGCTATACCACGCTAAGGGTGATTTCACCGCTGGAGACGAGGTTGATGTCGTAGGTCACTTCGTTTTCAACTTCGCCTGACATGGCCATCGAATTGACCAGAAAATCACAGGCATAGACCGCGTGACCCGGCACTGTGATGCGCCCAGTGACCAAGTCCCCCGTGCGGAGCTTGTTGGACAAGGCGACAAAAGCCTTTGAGCTGGCAAAACGCCCACGCCCAGCGGCGTCTAGGGACTTGTTGCCACAGCCCAATACCTCGCGGTAGCCATTACTGTCGCCCGATGTGACATCGCTATAATCACCAATCATGCTAAAGTGATGGCTGGTAAAGCCCCCGACCTTGAGATAATTCCCTAGGTTTTCTTCGTCTTCGATCTCCAGATAGAAATCTCTACCCGTTTGATAAGCGCCGTTTGTGTTGGTCATTTGCTGCTCCTTTCAGTGTTATGAGCGTCGTTATGTTCCCTATAACATAATTATAGAATTTTTCATTACAAGATATAATTATGATTTTAGTAAATTTTTATTTGATAACCATTAGATGGACGGCTCTTTCCTCGGCTTTTCTGTATTTCTTTTCTTGACTTTTTTCTCGACTTTTTAAAAGGGAGCGCTTAAGTCAAAGGCATTATGTTTGCAGCACCGCGCGCCGCCGCTCATGTTTGGGAGCGCGGTTATAGAAGGCCCGTTTATGGTTGATTTTAATCAGAGTAACGATAACACCCTTGACCTACTTGATAGCTTGGTCAAAAGCGCCGTAAAAGCAGGGGCTGATGCGGCTGATGCTGTTGCCATTGAGGGTTCCAGCCGCGGCGTCAGTTGGCTGGACGGTAAACTAGAAGACGTTGAGGGCAGCGAAGGTGAAGACATTGGTCTGCGGGTGATGATCGGCAAACGTCAAGCGATTGTTAGCAGCAGCGACCGCCGCCCAGATCGTTTGTCTGAAATCGTACAGCGCACGATTGATATGGCCCGCGCAGTTCCCGAAGATGACTATTGCGGCTTGGCCCCAACAGACCGTCTTGCTAAAGCCCCCTTTCAGGACTTGGAGCTGTATGACGATACCCATGTCAGTGCGACACAGTTACGCGAAATTGCCGCTGAATGTGAAGACGCAGCCCGTGCGGTTAAGGGTGTCACAAAAAGCGGCGGTGCTGGGGCCTCTGCGGGGACATACAAAATTGCCCTTGCGACCAGTCATGGTTTTGCTGGAAGCTATAAGGGCAGCAGTTTTTCGGCGAGTGTTTCTGTGGTAGCAGGTGATGGCACAGCGATGGAGCGTGACTATGACCATACAAGTGCGCGCTTTTATGCCGATTTGAAAAGCGCTGCGGATGTGGGGAAAAGCGCAGGAGAACGGGCCGTGCGCCGTTTGAATCCCTCAAAACTGAGCAGTGGGCAAATGTCCGTTGTGTTTGACCCCCGCGCAGGCAATAGCCTGCTGGGACATTTTGCAGGGGCGGTTAATGGGACGAGCGTGGCTCGGGGGTCTAGTTTTCTAAAAGACGCGATGGGTGATCAGATATTTGCCCCAAACGTAACGATTGTAGATGACCCTTTTATGAAACGGGGCTTAGCGTCCAAGCTGTTTGATGGTGAAGGGGTATCGGTTCGATGCCAAAATTTGGTGGAAGCGGGGGTCTTAAAAACTTGGACATTAAACAGCGCTGCCGCCCGTCAGCTTGGGCTGGATGTCACAGGTCACGCCACACGGGGAACATCAGGCACCCCAGGTATTGGAACCAGCAATTTATATATGCAAGCGGGTGAGATCAGCCCCACTGAGCTATTAGCCGATATTCAAGACGGGTTATATATAACGGAGCTGATCGGTATGGGAGTGAACGGTGTCACGGGTGATTATAGCCGCGGGGCATCTGGTTTTCGTATTCAGGGTGGTGAAGTGACGGACAGTGTCAGTGAAATAACTATTGCCAGCACGTTGCAAGAAATGTTCAAAAATATCACGCCTGCTGATGATCTAACGTTTGAATATGGTATCAATGTTCCAACACTTCGAATTGATGGCATGATGATTGCTGGGTCTTAATGAGCGCCAATCCTTAAGAATTTCGGGGCTAAGGAGTTTTGGGGCTAACGAGTTCTGGACTTAAGAATTTTGGGGTATAAAGGCTTTTATAACTTTTATAAGTATAATGGGCTGGGCCAGAAAAATCTTTATGAAGCCTCATTGTTGAAGGATTGAGCGTGAGCAAACCAGATTTACGCATTGATAAAAAAGCCTGTGTTAGGACGCTTGACAGCGATGCGGACCTTGTGAAGCACATCACACTGCAGGCTGGCAAACTTGCCATGACTTTCTTTCATCAAGATTCGGTTAAAGCATGGGAGAAATCGCCCGACAATCCTGTCAGTGAAGCCGATTTATCCGTTGATAAATTTCTTCATGACCATTTGATGGCAGGCCATGAGGGTTATGGCTGGTTATCGGAAGAAACCGAAGACGCGCCAGAGCGTATGCATGCGGGCAGGCTGTGGATTGTTGATCCCATCGATGGGACCAAAGCTTTCCTAAACGGTGATAACGACTGGGGTGTGTCTGTGGCGCTGGTGCAAGACCGTAAACCAGTCATTGGGGCTTTTTATGCTCCCGTAAAGGAAAAATTCTACTTCGCGCGCGCTGGTGTAGGGGTCACCCTCAACGGCGCCCCAATAACTGTATCGAATCAATCTGACATTTGCGGGGTACGAATGATGGGCAATCCGCTTGCTTTTGCCTCCCAGCGCTTGTGGCCAACACCTTGGCCAACAGATATTACCTGCGAACAAGCAAACAGCATAGCCCTACGCATTTGCCAAGTCGCTGACGGTAGTTTCGATTGTTGTGTGACGCTGCGCCCAAAAAATGACTGGGATGTCGCGGCGGCAGACCTGATTATCAAAGAAGCAGGCGGTGTGCTGCGAACCGCTAAGCCTGGGGAGCTGGTTTATAACCGAACAACCCCATTACATGATCATATCATCGCGGCTAATCCATCATTGATTCCACCAATTATGGACCGCGTCGAGCCCGCGCTTAA
>JABABO010000064.1 GCA_014238195.1 Kordiimonadaceae bacterium
AGGATTATAGACATGTCACAGGATAAAAAAATCTATATTCAAGATGTTAGCCTGCGTGATGGGATGCATGCTATTCGTCATATGTATGGACTTGATCACGTAAAGGCGATTGCTAGCGCTTTAGATAAAGCTGGGGTTGACGCTATTGAAGTGGCGCATGGTGATGGCCTGTCTGGCACCAGTTTTAACTATGGTTTTGGCGCTCATACGGATAAAGAATGGATTAGTGCTGCGGCCGAAGTTATGGAAAATGCCAAGCTGACAACGCTGATTTTACCGGGAATTGCTGTGAAAGAGGACTTGAAATGGGCTTGGGATATGGGGGTGCGCAGCGTGCGGGTTGCGACCCATTGTACCGAAGCCGATGTTTCACGTCAGCATATTGAATATGCCCGCGAGCTGGGCATGGACACCATTGGCTTTTTAATGATGTCTCATATGATTGAACCAGAAGCGTTAGCAGCGCAAGCCATAAAGATGGAAAGCTACGGGGCTGAATGCATTTATGTGGTGGATAGCGGTGGCGCACTAGATATGGACGGTGTCCGTGATCGCTTTAACGCCTATAAAAAAGCTTTGAAACCAGAAACCCAAACGGGTATGCATGCCCACCATAATCTTTCGCTAGGTGTGGCCAACAGTATGGTGGCTGTGGAATGTGGTGCGGACCGAATTGATGCCTCGCTTGCTGGTATGGGGGCAGGGGCTGGCAATGCACCTCTTGAAGTTTTTATCGCTGCTGCTGGGCGCAAAGGATGGAACCATGGCTGTGACCTTTATGCCCTGATGGATGCTGCCGAAGACCTTGTTCGCCCCTTACAGGATCGCCCCGTTCGGGTGGACCGCGAAACGCTATCACTGGGTTATGCTGGGGTGTACTCAAGTTTTTTGCGCCACGCTGAAACTGCCGCGGAAACCTATGGTCTTGATACACGGGAAATACTTGTTGAACTTGGTGAGAGGCGTATGGTTGGAGGACAAGAAGATATGATTGTTGATGTAGCACTTGATATTTTGAAAGGCCGAAACTAATGGTTGACTTAACAATAGACCAGCGCTTAGATCGATTAGAAGACCTTGAAGAAATTCGGAAGTTGAAGCACAGATATTTGAATGCTTGTGATTTAAAGCAACCAGATAAAGTGCTCGATTGTTTTGCAGAAGGGGCGATCCATATAGATTATGGTGCTATTGGATGTTTTGATAACCGTGAGGCCTTTGTAGATGTTTTCGTCATGATGGGATGTCATGCTCATGTGCTTGATTTGCATCATGGTGCAAATGATGAAATCGAAATTCATTCAACACAGAAAGCCTCTGGTCGTTGGGCCTTGCAGTATTTCAATCAAAATCTAGAAGCAAAATCAATCATGTTGCTTTCTGGTATTTATTCAGACAGCTATATCAAATGCTCGGATGGAAAGTGGCGCATGGATAGCTGTGTCTTTACACCCCTTACAGCGATGACAGGCTCCATTGACGATTGCAAAAGTACTTCTCTGGCACTGGGTGGTGTTGAATGACCAAGCCACAATTTCTAGGCGGATATGGGTTATAAAGGAGTAAAGATGATTGACGTTTCGTGGGATATAGAATGTGATGTATTGGTTGTTGGGTCTGGTGCTGGTGCACTGACCTCTGCCTTAACTGCACATGATGGCGGCGCAAACGTTCTCATCGTTGAAAAATCTGATCATTACGGCGGCACTTCTGCTATGTCGGGTGGCGGCGTCTGGGTCCCAAATAACCATTATCTTCAGGCTGCTGGTGGTGATGATAGTTACGAGGACGGCAAAGCTTATATGAAGTCTGTTATCGGCAATTCTGTAGAAGAAATGCGTATCGATGCCTATCTAACCAAAGCGCCTGAAATGCTTCGATATTTGGATGATAATAGTCAGGTGCAATTTAGGGCAATGCCATACCCAGATTATTTCCCTGAGAAAGAAGGCGGGAAAAAAGGCTATCGCACACTAGAGCCATTACCAACACATGCGAATGCACTTGGTGCTGATTTTGACACATTAAATCCACCCCACCATCAAGTGGTGGTGATGGATCGTTTCTGCATTGATATGTTTGAAGGCCGTGCCATGCTGACACAGGCTAAAGGTTCCATGATAATCATGATGAAAATTATCATGAGATATTTCTTTGATATCAAGGGGCGATTAAAAGGTAAACGTGATCGCCGTATCACCATGGGCGGTGCCTTGGTAGCGCGCTTAAAAGCCTCATTAAATGATCGCGGACTTAATGTGTCTTTAAACACTGGCCTTACAGAGCTCATAAAAGACGGCGATCAAGTGATTGGTGCCATTGTGAAACAGGGGGAAACTACGCAGCAAATTAAAGTGACTAAAGGTGTTATTCTGGGTGCAGGTGGTTTTGAACAAAATCAAGCAATGAGAGATAAATACCTACCTGGACCAACCAATACACTTTGGTCAGGGGGCAATAGTGCTAATACTGGCGATGCCATCCGAGCTGGACAGAATATTGGTGCGAAAACAGATTTGATGGATGCAGCATGGTGGGCGCCTTCTATTCATGTGCCAGGCGAGCCACGCGCCCGCATTTTATTTGCTGAACGGTCCCTTCCAGGTAATGTTATTGTGGATAAAAACGGCATGCGTTTCACGAATGAGGCGCTCCCTTATCTGGAATCTGGATATAGTATGTATAAAGCGGGTTGTGTGCCAGCCTATATGATTTTTGACGCTGATTTCCGCGAAAAATACCCGCTTGGCCCCTTAATGCCAGGACGGGTTCAAAGTGATAAACAGCTACCCTCAAAGGTGAATGAAATATTATTTAAGGCTGATACTCTGGGTGAATTAGCAGAAAAAATTGTAGTTGATGCCAAGGGACTTCAGGCCACGATTGATCGTAATAATGAATATGCACGCATTGGTAAAGACATAGAGCATGGCCGCGGCAATAGCTATTATGATCAATATTATGGGGACCAAAAACAGGCGCCAAATCCGTGTATTGCCCCAATTGCCAAAGCCCCTTTTTATGCCATGGCTATTTATCCTGGTGATATTGGTACGAAGGGGGGATTATCAACCAATAATAACGCTCAGGTTCTGGGGTGTGACGGTCAGGTGATTAATGGACTTTATGCGATTGGAAACTCGTCTGCTTCGGTGATGGGCCGCGCTTACCCAGGTGCTGGTTCAACCCTAGGTCCCGCGATGACTTTTGGGTATGTGGCAGGTCGCCATGTTACGGGTAATGTGTAAAAAGGATTTCTAAGATGGCGGATAAGCGTATTATATTAGTAACAGGTGCAAGTCGCGGTGTTGGTAAAGGCATTGCTCTTGCCCTTGGTG
>JABABO010000074.1 GCA_014238195.1 Kordiimonadaceae bacterium
AAGTGACTTATTTGCTGTGACTATGGAATTGGCAACGGCTGCTAGAAGTAATCCTGAATTACAAGAAATGTTAAGGCCATTATCCCGTTCGTTCAATGACCATATGACAGACGCTTGGAATATTGCCCTAGCTGACCGGGAAACAAATGGCCTAGATACTGGACACTCTAGTGCTTTTGCGATGAATGCGCTTCGGGGAATGGCCTTGCAGGCAGCCTACAGACACAATACTGATATGTTTTTGCAACAAATCGATAGCCTTGTTGCCATGTTCGAAATGATCTTTCCTAAGAAGAGCAATCCGTAACGCAGTGTGCTATTTTTACGACGAGATCATTGATAATCAAAACCATACACTATATACGGGTTGCTGTAAATTTTATAACAGTTCATAAAAATAAAGGATGCGGGAATGGCACCCGATGTTTCTCAACTAAAAACAAAACATATTGATCTTGTGACGGTGAGTTATCTGAAAGAGTGGCCGCTCTTAAAACTACAGGCGCGGTCAATAGCTCTTTACGGCGACTGGGACCTGATCAGCGGTATATATATTATTATCAATGATAGTCAGCCTAATGAATTCAAACGATTTTTTAAAAAAGCAGTACTGCCAGAATATGGGCGATTTGGCAGCAAAGTTAAGCTTATAAATTATACTGAAATGTTTCCAGTACCCATAAAAGCGCAGCATTTAGCATGGAGAAGCCAACAAGCGCTCAAATTGTTAGCCGCCCGCTTTGTATGCAAAGATGCTTATATGGTTTTGGATTCTAAAAACCACTTTATACGTCCTTTCACCGCTGATCATGTGTTCACACAGGGCGGCAAGTTAAAAATGCATTTTGTTGGACTTCATGAAGCTTTTAAGGATCATTTTATTCGTGCTTGTACTTTCTTTGGAATTGAAGAAATACCTAGCTTTGATAAGGCACTACCTACTTCAACGCCGTTTTTAATGCGTAAGGGAATTGTTTTGAGTTTACTTGAAGAAATGGAGAGCAAAGAGCAAAAAAGCTTTCAGGAAATTTTTATGGCAGAATTCCGATTTAATGAATTTTATCTCTACTATGCATATATTCTAGCCCGTTATAAGAATGCCGAAGCTGTATATAAGGTAAGACCAGGGCCTGTGGTCACCCTCTATTACGCAGCCGCGAATAATCCAGAGAGAGCTCTTACCATTTTAAAGCGCATAAATGTTAAAAACAGAGTCTATATGATGGGCATCCACAAGGGCGTTATTTATAGCGATCAGCAAGATGTATTAAGTGCTGTTAAGCGGCTTTGGCTAAATTTTGGCATCGTAAAAAATGCATATGAATTTAGTGTCTTTATAAGGACGATGCAACGCCTAGAAAATCCATCAAACCGTGTGGTGGATTTCTTCTCAGATATGGTGTTACGTTTCAAATATTTAACTGGCTTGTCTAAGTAACGGGTTTTTCTGGGTTTTAGCGAGGTATGATGCCTTAATCTAGAAAGCCATTTGGGCGTCCCAGTCGGGGCAGGCTATACCCACCTATCTTTAATCACCAAAATACTGAGCAGCAGTTTTATTTGCTGAAAGATGCCTCAGTATCGCTACATAAATAACAATTATAAAATGCTATTTATATAGCTTCAAAAATTTATGGTGACGTTAGTAACTCTCCATAAAATCGAAGAAATTGAAGCGTAATAATCAGTAAGTTTACCTTCCTTTTCTTTAATTCCTCAAAACTGCCTAACAAACTTATTTGCACTCATTCAGGTGCGAATAGATAGGCTTACTCTAACTATGAAAGAAGTACCATGAAACAGCAAATTAGCAGGCTTTTAAGCGCTGCATTGATTGCAAACTTAACAGCAATTTCAGCAGAAGCTGGAAATTATAATCAACTGGTGGACGATGAAGCAACAGGTGAAACGCGAATTTTATATACAAATTTAAAAAACTTGAGTACGTCTCATGCCCAACTTGGTAAAAATAAAAGGACTTTATTTGGGCACCATAATACGACTTTAGAGGGCGATAACGTTAACCTTACTAATGGTACAGGTTCTGATGTAAAAGATGTTACAGGTTATTTTCCTGCAGTTTATGGTTTTGATTTTAATCGAATAGATGCAACAAACCCATCTCTTGATGATCTGAAAATTCATATCGCAAATGCTAAACAGAGAAATGGAATCATTACATTTTCTTGGCATGCGAAAAATCCCGCGACAGGAGGAACATATGGTGATGAAACGGGTGATCCTGTTACTAAAATTTTATTAAAGTCTGGCAATGCCTATAATCAATATATATCTCGCTTAGACAGAATTGCCGAATTCGCTAAGGACGTTGGAACACCTATTATTTTTAGGCCATTACATGAAGGTAATGGTAAGTGGTTTTGGTGGGGGACGGATGTGTCTAGTTCTGCACAATATATTTCTTTGTGGAAACTAACAGTAGAGTATTTAAGGGACGCGAAGGGTGTTCGCAATTTTCTCTATGCATATTCACCGAGCTTAAATAACAATGATACACGCTACCCTGGGGATGATTATGTAGATATTATTGGTGGTGATATGTATAATACTGGTAATTTTAGCGCTGAATTAAAATCGGCAGTGAAGGGGATTGTGAGCCAAGCACACAGTAAACACAAAGTAGCTGCATTAACAGAGGTGGGCCCAAGAGGCGGTCTTTCTAATTCTGGAGCTCTTCAAACTTTTTATAAAGATGTATTGCTCAATTTAAAAAATGATTCTACTGCGCGTCGACTTGCATACGTAATGACTTGGAGGAATGGCAGCCCAAATCATTATTGGGTGCCCACAATCCCTAAAGGGTCTACAACTGCAGCTAAGAATGATTTTCAAGCGTACTTCAATGATGCTTCTACAGTTTTTGAAAATCAGTTATTTGATTTGTATCAATCAAATTCTACGGCTATTTCAGGATTTCCATACTGTGTAGATTCAGCAACAGTCGATCCAGATGGTGATGGATGGGGTTGGGAGTCCCGTAGTTGTGTTATGGTAGGAGGTCAGGCAGACCCTTCAACGGGGATCGCTCGTGCTTCATACTATTATTGTAATGCTACAAAATCCATTGGGGATCCAGATGGTGACGGTTGGGGCTATCAGAATTCTAAATCCTGCGTTGTGCCAGGTTCCCCTGCTGACTTAAGCGCGAACTGGTAATTTAGCAAAGATTACTGTGAATGCATTATAATTGGGTCATCATTGCAAAATCTAGGGAATTTTTCTCTGGATTTTGCAATCAGTGCCACAGCTTTTGGAAAAAGTAGGTAAGTTTCCACGTAAACCTCAATAGCTATTGATGCCAACTTTGTCTTCTTGCTGAGTGCACCAAGTCAGCCCATGAAGTAACCGCATTAAAACACCCGCCTTACGGCTGGAAAGTGTTTCAATGTTGAGTGTTTTAAGCGTGTGTGACAAATATTGTTGATCAAATGTTTGCCAGCAAGAGTGGCTAGGGTCACTGGTGTTAACCAGTTCACTATAATATTGTATCAACGGGGCTAAATACTCGGCGTGACCTGTTAATCCTGATGGAGCTGGTTCAGATGTTATCTTTGGTGGGGCGCTCGTTTTTATGTTCATTGTGCGCAAGGGGGAGAGATTTACAGGGAATTTATCACGGTCATAATATTGTACATTTGCGCCTTTTGGCCAGCTGTTGTGCTCATATGGTAAATCACGGAGTTCTTCTTGGCCTAATGCCGTGAATAAATCATAGGCAAGTGTTGCGTTTGAACGGGCTTCCGCGCCTAGGGCTAGAGCCGCGTGCCAGATACTGGGCAAGCACAAGGGTTCAATCGAAGGCCGCACGCGGTTTAATTGTTGGGCGGTATAGCCAAAATGCCGTTTCGCACGGTCTGCTAGGTAATATATGTCGGGCAGGGCGCTGTTTGGCGCTCCTAAGCACTGCAGCGTCTGAAATTGGCTCATGAGCGTTGGGATAATATGTTTTTTGAAGCCTTTGGTAAAAAAATCTTGTTGGCCTCTGATACGATTGGCAAGACGCGCGGCAATGAACCCTTCGGCATTTAGGAGTGTGTTGGTCTTTAGCCCGCCCCATATGATCGGGTCTGCTTTTATGATCCTTTGTATGTTTCGTGATAGCTCGGTTAAGGAATTGGTTTTTGACAGGGATGAATTGAAAAATGAGCGAGTGATCTCGCCGTAACCACCGCGCACTCTGGCAACCCCTTTTAGGCGCGTTTTGCCAAGCTCAAAATTATAAAGGCTGGAAAAACCCTGCTGGCGGAAAATCGCGCGCTTAACGATATCAACTGCGGTTAAGTCTTCGCCGTCAAAATTTTGTGGGAAAGGGGCAAACTTTAGATCATAATGATTACAGATCATGTTTGATATCAAATGATCATCCGACAGGTTAGGGGTGCAAAACACACCAAAATCATGCCAACCGATGGCGCGGGCCGCTGCTAAGGTCAGGCGACTGTCTATACCGCCTGTCACATCAAACACCACAGTGTCGCCTTTTAAGAACTCACGCCATGCTTTTAGGGTGTTTTTTAAATCATTTGCGGCAATTTTTACGAGCTGCTCATAGTTTAAGCTGTTTGTATTTGGCAGCAAAGCATATGTGTGCGGCTGTAGGTTTACCGTGCCTTGTATGCACTGAACGTATGTGCCGATGGGTAACGCTGATATCTGCTGAAAACCAGTTTGATCCCATGCGCCCAAGCCTAAACCAGCCTCAAAAGCGGTACTAACTATTGTGCGGGTTAGCGGTATGTTTTGCCTTATGCAATAGTCTTCCATCAGGAATATATTATTACTGAGGATAAAAGTGTCACCTCTGTGATAAAGAAAAACCGTATACTGACAAAGCGGGTCAGGCTTAAAGGTAAACGACCGCTCAGCGGGATTGATCGACATCACACAAAATACACCAGCGGCTTTTGGGGGTGTTGCTTGTGTGATATAATTTTCTAGCGCTGGGTTGATTTGGTTATTGGGCTTGGCCGTTGAAAAGGCTTGGTTTGCAATAACCCCAAAGCCATCGCAGAAAACTGAACTTTTATGAATGGATAAATCTGATTGCGCTGTGACAGCGGCGAAAAAGCCCTGCGATTGATACGTGCGGAGCGAACCATCAAGATGCGACTGAAGATTACACTGGGATAACGTGATGTTGTCATTTGCAGATGATCGCACCTTCGGGTCTATGGCAATTAAAAACTCCAAGAAAATATCTTTCTATTTGTATGGTCATGAATACGCATCCCAAACAATGCCTCAAGGTTGTTTGGATTACAACAGCCTCCTTAGCAACCGGTTTGGGCTTTGAGCGGACTGCTGGAATAAAATTTCAGGGATGGCTAGGAAATAATGGTGATCCCGAGTGGATTCGAACCACTGGCCCCCAGATTAGGAATCTGGTGCTCTATCCGACTGAGCTACGGGACCACTCAGTTAACACAGCCTCTTAACATGGGTTCACAGTGTTCGCAATTGTAATAACAGCAGGTATAAAAGTTGTCCATGAAGTTGGTTTTATCCTATCAAGTTTACCCTGATCTCTAAACAGTCACATCTTGCCTCAAACGGTCACCCTGAACTTGGTAGGCTAAAGCCAGCTGCGCAAACAGGGTCCATTGCCCTTTTAAGACATGAACAGGCGGAGCATCCTAATGGATGCTGAAACGAGTTCAGCATGATGCCTTCTTTCGTCACCCTGTGCAGCGTGCAGCCACGTTTCATCTGTCACCCCGTGCAGTGCGCAGCACGAGCGACACGGGGCCCAGAAAACAAACAATAATCAACGCACTATCCTAAACCACAGTGCCACTGGATACCGATTTTCATCGGTATGACGGTAAATTCGTCACCTATTATTTGTTGCCTTATGCCAGTTGGTCACCCCGAACCTCACCTGTCACCCTGAACTTGGTTCAGGGTCCATTGCCTTTTAAGGCAAACACAGGCTTAAACCACTCATGGATGCTGAAACGAGTTCAGCATGACGGCATTTTTTGCGTCACCCAATCACTGTGGTATTTGGCAGCACGGAGTGCGCCCTCTTGGTCACTCTACGACACGGGGGCCAGAAACAAATGAATCCAGCGCCAGCCTAAACCACAGTGCCACTGGATTCCGATACTCAAAGCAATGACAGTGAGACTGTTAAAGTGAATATTTAGTCTTCGTTATCTTTTGCCAGTGAGATGCTGGTACCCTTGGCAGCTTAGCTCGTGTGTTTTGGTTTACAGACGTTTGCTAGCACAGCCAGTTTTATACGGTGCACTGACACTGCGGGATGCAGTGGCTGCACCGCCCTTTATATACCCCTTAAAATCTATAGTGAAAGGATGTTCCCATGGATATGATGGAACTTAAATCAGCCATTGATGGCTTTGCAGACACCGCCGACACTGGCATAAAAGCTGTGGCAGACCGTTTGGACGCGCTTGAAACCAAACTGGCCCGCCCAACCGGTGCTGCTGATGATATTATAAATCTAAAATCAAGCGAGACAGAAACAGCTCACAAGCAAGCCTTTCTGGGTGATTTTATCACCAAAGGTGATGACACGAACTTGAAAGCCATTGAAGTGAAGGCGCTATCAACCAGCACGGGCGGCGATGGTGGTTATGCCGTTCCGCAAGTCATTGATAGTGAAATTGAAAAGCAATTGGTGGACCTGTCACCGCTGCGTGCTATTTGCCGCGTCAAATCTATTGAATCGGGCGATTACAAGCGTCTTGTTAATGTTGGTGGGGCTGCAAGCGGTTGGGTCGGTGAAACCGATGGACGTTCTGAGACCAGCACACCAAACTTACAAGAAATTGCGATTGTACCAGGCGAGCTTTACGCCAATGCTGCCGCAACCCAGCGTGCGCTGGATGATATGCAGTTTGATGCTGAAACATGGTTGATGGATGAAGTCGCAGAAGAATTTGCTGTGCAAGAAGCTGCCGCAATTGTTGGTGGTGACGGCGTGAACAAGCCAAAAGGCTTCTTGATTTACACACAAACCACAGACACCGATAGCAGCCGCGCTTTTGGTGAAGTGCAGTATCTGTCAACGGGTGTTGATGGGGCTTTCCCTTTAAGCGATCCTGCTGACGTGTTAATTGATCTGGTGCACAGTCTGAAAAGCCGTTACCGCATGGGTGCTGTGTTTGTGATGAACAGCAGTACGCTGGCTTTGGTCCGCAAATTTAAAGATGCGGATGGTAACTTTATTTGGCGCGCTGGCTTAAGCGAAGGCCAGCCAGATATGTTGCTTGGTTATCCCGTCGTTGAGTGCGAAGACATGCCAGATGTTGCCAGTGACGCTGCGGCGATTGCTTTTGGTAATTTTGAGCGTGCTTACACCCTTGTAGAACGTACAGGCACACGTGTGCTGCGCGACCCTTATACGAATAAGCCATACGTGAACTTCTATGCAACAAAGCGTGTTGGCGGTGCGCTTGTTAATGATCAGGCGCTTAAATTGTTGAAATTTTCTGCGAGCTAAGCACCCAAATTAAATTGATGAAACGGGACTAAACCAACCTTTGGTTTGGTCCCGTTTTCTGTGTGCGGGAACCATAAAACCCGATTTGAAACTTACTATAGCGAGACCAATGAATAATGATTTCATTATTTATTGATAAGTCGAACCGACACAAAA
>JABABO010000382.1 GCA_014238195.1 Kordiimonadaceae bacterium
AATGGCTAAAGAAAAGTTTGAACGTAATAAGCCGCACTGCAACATTGGTACAATTGGTCACGTTGACCATGGGAAGACCACACTGACTGCGGCGATCACCAAAGTATTAGCAGAAGCAATTGGCGGCGAAGCGGTTGATTTTGCTAACATTGATAAAGCCCCCGAGGAGCGGGAGCGTGGGATCACGATTTCCACTGCTCACGTTGAATATGAAACAGCAGCGCGCCACTATGCGCACGTTGATTGCCCGGGCCACGCTGACTATGTCAAGAACATGATCACGGGTGCGGCGCAAATGGACGGCGGTATTTTGGTTGTGAATGCAGCTGACGGCCCGATGCCCCAAACCCGCGAGCATATTTTGCTAGCGCGTCAAGTGGGTGTGCCGGCGCTTGTTGTGTTTTTGAACAAGGTTGACCAAGTTGACGACGAAGAGCTGCTAGAGCTTGTCGAAATGGAAGTGCGCGAGCTTCTTGACGAGTATGAGTTCCCAGGCGACGACATTCCGATCATTGCGGGTTCAGCGCTTGCAGCCCTTGAAGGCCGTGATGACGCGATTGGCAAAGAAAAAATTCTTGAGCTTATGACCGCTGTTGATGAGTATATTCCGCAGCCTGACCGTGCTATTGATGGTGCTTTCCTTATGCCTGTTGAGGATGTTTTCTCGATTTCGGGCCGTGGGACAGTGGCGACAGGCCGTATTGAGCGTGGCTTGATTAAAGTGGGTGAAGAAGTTGAAATTATTGGGATCAAGGATACCTCGAAAACAACAGTGACCGGCGTTGAAATGTTCCGCAAGCTGCTTGACCGTGGTGAAGCCGGCGATAACGTTGGTTTGTTGCTGCGCGGCGTTGCCCGTGATGATATCGAGCGCGGCCAAGTTTTGGCGCACGCAGGTTCGATCACACCGCACACAAAATTCACCGCAGAAACATACATTCTGACCAAAGAAGAAGGCGGTCGTCATACACCGTTCTTTGGCAACTATCGCCCGCAGTTTTATTTCCGCACCACCGATGTGACAGGAACATGCGAACTGCCCGATGGCACCGAAATGGTTATGCCTGGCGATAATGTGAATTTGACCGTTGAGTTGATTGCACCGATTGCTATGGACGAGGGCCTGCGTTTCGCTATCCGCGAAGGTGGCCGTACCGTTGGCGCGGGTGTCGTGGCTAACATCATCGATTAGTTTGGATTAAAGATACTTCATAGGCCGAATGAATGCGTGTTTGTTCGGCCTAATTTAGTGCGAGTAAACCTTGTTAAACTATGCAGTATGTTTAGCCATATGGATGAATTGATCAGGGTTTAAATCGTGCAAATATCAAATGCATGAAAAAAATACTTGCAAGGGCAGGAGTTGGGCGCTACACCGCACCTCTTGTTTGATTGCTTGTCGGTTTAGGGGCGTAGCTCAGTTGGTAGAGCACCGGTCTCCAAAACCGGGTGCCGTGGGTTCGAGTCCCTCCGCCCCTGCCAACTTATGAAGCGACTTGACAAGGAATGTTAGAGTGTATTTTTGAGCGATAAAAGCTTTTTGTAAACAAAGAGTTGCTTGAAAATGATCAAGAATTAATGGGCTTTTGCAAAGTATGTAGAAGCATGTTGGGTTAAGAAGGACGGCAATGATGGCAAAGACTACGCCAGGTGAATTTGTTCGCCAAGTGCGCCAAGAAGGTGCCAAGGTAACATGGCCGACTCCGAAGGAAACGTCGATCACTTCTGTGATGGTTTTTATCATGGTGGTAATTATGGCAATTTTCTTTCTGGGTGTAGATTTTGTATTGAATGCTGGTGTCCAGTGGATTCTGGGTTTTGGAGGTTAAAGTGAGCAAATCGCGTTGGTATATTATTCATGCTTACTCTGGCTTCGAGAAAAAAGTCGCTGACCAGATCAAAGATCAGGCTGTTCACCAAGGGCTTGAGGCCTTGGTTGATGAAGTGATCGTCCCTACCGAGGAAGTTGTCGATATTCGCAAGGGCAAGAAAGTAACCTCTGAGAAGAAATTTTTCCCAGGGTACGTGCTGATTAAAATGATTTTGACCGATGATACATATCACTTGGTTGTTTCAAATGCGAAAGTAACTGGCTTTTTGGGCAATCAAAATCGCCCGCAGCCGATCCGTGATGCTGAAGCGGCGCGTATCCTGAACCAAGTGGAAGAAGGTGTTGAGCGCCCACGTCCAAATATCACATTTGAGATTGGCGAGGAGGTTCGCGTAACGGACGGTCCGTTTGCTAGTTTTAACGGTAGTGTTGAAGATGTTGATGAGGACCGCGCACGCCTGAAAGTATCTGTGTCGATCTTTGGTCGCGCAACCCCTGTTGAGCTGGAATATGTTCAGGTGGAAAAAGTAACATAAATTTTAAAGTCAGGCACAAGTCCTGCTTTAATACGGTGTGGGAGGCAAAGCCATTTGCCGGACCACACACCCTAAAAAAACGGCGCTACAGCGCCCGTGATAAAGGAAAATAAAATGGCAAAAAAAATTAGTGGCTACTTGAAACTTCAGGTGCCTGCCGGTCAAGCAAACCCATCGCCGCCCATCGGGCCAGCGCTTGGGCAGCGCGGCGTGAATATTATGGAATTTTGTAAAGCCTTTAATGCTAAAACCCAAAAGATGACCCCGGGCCAGCCTTGTCCAACGATTTTGACTGTGTATGCGGACAAAAGCTTTACATTTGAAATTAAAACCCCGCCTGCAAGTTTCTTCTTGCGTCAAGCGGCAGGCCTTAAAAAAGGTGGGCAAACCCCAGGCCGTGACGTGGCTGGTTCTGTCACACGGGATCAAGTTCGCGAAATCGCTGAGGCGAAAATGGTTGACCTGAGCGCTAACGACATTGAAGCCGCAATGCTTATTATTGAAGGCTCTGCCCGTTCTATGGGCTTAGAGGTGAAAGGCTAAGATTATGGCACATATCGCAAAACGTATCGCTAAAAATAACGAAGGACTTGACCGCGAAGCGGTTCTGTCAATCGAAGACGCTGTTAAAGAATTAAAAGCACGTTCATCGGTTAAGTTTGATGAAACAGTCGAAGTTGCCATGAATTTAGGTGTTGATCCCCGCCATGCAGACCAAATGGTACGCGGCGTTGTTAGCCTGCCGCATGGGACTGGTAAATCAGTGCGTGTTGCTGTGTTTGCACGCGGCCCAAAGGCTGAGGAAGCTCAAGCTGCTGGTGCTGACATTGTCGGTGCGGAAGATCTTATGGAAACCATTCAAAAAGGTGAGATCAATTTTGAGCGTTGTATCGCGACACCAGATATGATGGCTGTAGTGGGTCGTCTTGGTAAAATTCTTGGTACAAAAGGCCTGATGCCGAACCCAAAATTGGGGACTGTGACCATGGATGTTAAAGGCGCGGTTGAGGCTGCCAAAGCAGGGCAGGTGGAGTTCCGTGTTGAAAAGGCGGGCATTATTCATGGCGGTGTTGCGAAAATCAGCTTCGATGAATCGCAGATCGTTGAAAATGTCACTTCGTTTGTTAAAGCGATTATTAAGGCTAAGCCAACAGGTGCTAAAGGCACTTATGTTAAACGGGTTTCGTTGACTTCGACTATGGGTCCAGGGATCAAAGTCGATACCAGCGACTTGGCTTTGTAAGTCATAGCTTTAAAAAAGATTTGCACTGAGTGACGCTTATCGTTATTCAGTGCGATCACTTAAGCGGATGTATTGCTTAAGTGTGAGTACTGTCCAAGATTACAGGTGCTTTGATGTGTGTTGCTAGTCATTGACCATCAAGGTTTAAAAGAACCATACATTTTATGTATGGGGCCTGCATGAGACGGGAATAGGGATTTACCACCTTTGAGGTGGTACCGCGGTTTACGGTTGATTTTCGGCCCCACACCCGGGTGAAAGCCCGCCTTTCCTGGACAGAGGAACGTATGCATGGTGTTTTGACCATGAGGGTGAGAATAACGTGTATGCATGGCTCAATTGAATGAAGTGATGATGAGAATATCTCACATACTTCAAGTTCTGGAGACGAGAAAGTGGATAGAGCCGATAAAAAAGACTGGATTGCTTCCCTGCACGGCGAGCTTATGAGCGCAGCTTCTGTAGTTGTCGTACATTATGATGGCTTATCAGTATCTGAAATCACAGCACTGCGCCGTTCTATGCGGGAAGCAGGCGCCCAGTTTAAGGTCACTAAAAACCGGCTGACTCGTCTTGCGCTGAAAGGCACTGAATACGAAGGTATTGCTGATCTGTTTACAGGTCCAACAGCGATCGGTTATGCCGACGATGTTGTTGCACCAGCAAAAGTTCTCGCAAACTTCGCTAAAGAAAATGAAAAACTTCGTCTTCTTGGTGGGGGTATGGGTGAAACGATGCTGGATGTTGATGGGGTTAATGCCCTTGCAACGATGCCGTCCCTCGACGAACTTCGGGGCAAGCTTGTGGGTCTTCTGCAAGCACCTGCTCAGAAGCTCGCTGCTGTCAGTCAGGCCCCTGCGGGTCAACTGGCGCGCGTATTCGGCGCATTTGGAAGCAAAGACGCAGCCTAAAGAACCAACTGAAACCGTGGGCAGCCTCGGCTGCCTGATATTATTTAATATATGCGAGCCCCAAAAGGGGCCGCAAATTTGGAGTTAAGCAAATGGCTGACCTCGAAAAGATTGTTGAAGAACTCTCTACACTAACTGTTATGGAAGCTGCTGAGCTTTCTAAACTTCTTGAAGATAAATGGGGCGTTTCTGCTGCTGCACCTGTTGCTGTAGCCGCTGTTGCTGGTGGCGCTGCTGAGGCACCTGCAGAAGAAAAAGACGAATTTGACGTTGTTCTAGCGGAAACTGGCGCAAAGAAAATTAACGTCATTAAAGAAGTTCGTAGCATCACAGGTCTTGGCCTGAAAGAAGCTAAAGAGCTTGTTGAAGGCGCACCGAAAACTGTTAAAGAAGCAGTTTCTAAAGCCGAAGCAGAAGAGCTTAAAACAAAGCTTGAAGCTGCTGGTGCTAAGGTTGAACTGAAGTAATTCTTCAGCGATACGAACGCTAGGTCGGGTGCATTTTTGCGTCCGGCCTTTCGTTGTCCCAGCATAGTCGGGACATGAAATTAGAATACCCTTTTGAGTGATTGCTCAAAAGACTTGGTTTTTCAGGAGTTTGGGGTATATTCCACCCTAGATTCCGATTTTGGGTGCCAATATCGGCTTTTTTGCGTGTGAAAAACACAGATAAAAGCGTCGAGAAGGGCCATAACACTAAGGACGAGGGCGAAGTATGGCGACTTCATTTACCAGTCGTAAACGTGTGCGTAAAGATTTTGGACATATTTCCGAAGTTACGCAAATGCCAAACCTCATTGAGGTACAACGGCATTCGTATGATCAGTTTTTCAAACAATATGCGAGCGAAGAAGAGCGTTTAAACTCAGGACTTGAAAAAGTTTTGAAATCGGCCTTTCCGATTCAGGACTTTTCCGACACATCTTCACTTGAATATGTGCGGTATGAACTTGAAGCGCCGAAGTATGATGTTGAAGAGTGTCAGCAACGTGATATTACCTATGCAGCTCCGCTCCGTGTGACTTTGCGTTTGATTGTCTTTGAAGTAGACCCAGACACCGAAGCCCGATCCGTGCTTGATATCAAAGAGCAAGACGTTTACATGGGCGACCTGCCTATGATGACTGATAACGGCACATTTGTCGTGAATGGGACAGAGCGGGTGATCGTGTCACAAATGCACCGCTCCCCAGGTGTTTTCTTTGATCATGATCGTGGCAAAACGCACAGTTCTGGTAAATTCTTGTTTGCTGCCCGTGTAATTCCTTACCGTGGCTCGTGGCTTGATTTTGAATTTGA
>JABABO010000145.1 GCA_014238195.1 Kordiimonadaceae bacterium
AATCATGATTGGGAAAAGCCATCGGATACTGTTATCCCTATTTCTGGCATAAAACGCGAAGGCGCAGTGCATTTGGCTGAGTGCTGTCATCCAGTTCGTGATGATCGTATAGTCGGCTTACGTATTGTAGGTAAGGGCATGGATGTGCATACGATTACCTGCGGCACGCTTGACGAGTATGACGACAAGCCTGAACTTTGGGTGGACCTGAAATGGCAAGCTGGTGAAGATGATGCCTTTTACGCTGGGCAGTTGCGCTTAAATGTCGTCAATGAAAGGGGGGCGCTGGCATCTATTGCTGAAACAGTGTCAAAGGCAGGGGGAAATTTATCCAACCTTACTATACCCGAAAGGGACCCAGAATTTATCGTCATGATTATTGATGTTGAAGTGCGCGACGTAAAACATTTGATGGATGTGAAAAGAGCGCTACGGGTTAACCGTGTGATCTCTGCAGTTGAACGTAATTTTGGCTAGCGAATATTTATGGAACTGCAATATCTGTCTGAAAGAAGGAACAATTATGGATCAAAAATCTGCACTTGATGAATTCCGCAGCGCGGATGCTCTGCTTGAAGGTCACTTTAAGCTTTCGTCAGGACTACACAGCAGTGTCTACCTGCAATGTGCGCGAGTTTTAATGGACCCTAGTCGTGCGATGCGCCTGTGTGCAGGACTAGCTCATAAATTAAAAGCAACGGGTGTGGATATCGAACTGGTTGTTAGTCCCGCAATGGGTGGTGTTATCGTTGGCTATGAAATGGCCCGTCAACTTGGGGTGCAGGGTGTTTTTACCGAACGTGTGAACGGTGCGCTGGAATTGCGCCGCGGCTTTGAAATTACAAAGGGTGCCAAAGTGTTGATGATGGAAGATGTCATAACCACGGGTTTGTCTTCACGCGAATGCATTACAACGATAAATGAATGGGGCGGCGACGTTGTCGCGGCTGGGGCTTTGGTTGATCGTTCTGGGGGCAAAGTTGATGTGGGCGCACCGATTACTGCCCTGATTACCATCGATGCACCAACGTATGATAGCGATAATTTACCCCCTGAACTGGCCGCTATCCCCGCCGTTAAGCCTGGCAGCCGTGGGCTTTTGAAATAGCTAAACAGGACAGCATAAATTATGACGAATAAACTTAGATTAGGTGTGAATATTGATCATGTTGCAACGATCCGTAACGCACGGGGTATCATGCATCCTGATCCTGTGCGTGCCGCTGAAATGGCAGTAGCTGCTGGTGCTGATGGCATTACGGCACATCTGCGCGAAGATCGCCGCCATATCGGTGACCGCGATATTGATCAACTGATGGATATGCTGTGTGTACCGCTTAACCTTGAAATGGCGGCGACAAATGAAATGCTAGACATAGCCTTGCGTCACAAACCCCATGCTGTGTGTATAGTACCAGAAAAACGCCAAGAATTAACAACAGAAGGCGGCCTTGATGTTGCTGGCCAACATAACCGTCTTGCAAGATATATCCAATTGCTTGGGGAGAACGGATCACGTGTGTCCCTGTTTATCGATGCAGATCGCCGCCAAATTAAGGCCGCCTATGACTTAGGTGCCCCAGTGATAGAAATTCACACGGGTGCTTACTGTGACCTGAGCGGCGATGAGCGCATTGCAGAGCTGAAGCGTATTATTGCAGGCGTTCAGTATGCTGTTAGTTTGGGGCTGGAAGTACACGCAGGTCATGGCCTAAGCTATGAAACAGTAGGGCCTATTGCTGAAATAGCTGAACTGGCTGAACTTAACATCGGTCATTTTTTGATTGGTGAAGCAATTTTTTGTGGATTAACCGAATCAATTCGTAAAATGCGTTCTGCAATGGATAGTGCACGTGGTATTGAGAGCAGTGTTGATGAGTAAAAAAAATACGCTAAAGCCTGAAAAGGCTGCTTCAGTAGGAATAATAGCTGGCTATACTTTTGATAAAGTCAGTTTGCTAGAGGAAGCCATGACTCATCCCTCTTTGTCAGGGGGCTATAATTATCAAAGGCTTGAATTTTTGGGTGACCGTGTATTGGGCCTTGTTATTGCGGATTGGCTATTGGCGCTTTACCCAGGTGAAGCAGAAGGGGTGCTCAATCAACGTTTTTCAGCCTTGGTGCGCAGGGAAACCCTAGCAGAAATTGCTTTAAAACTGGGGATCGATAAAACAATAAAAGTAGCGGCAGGTGCCGAAACCGAAGGCACCCGTCAAAAGGAAACAGTGCTGTGTGATGTATGCGAATCGCTTATCGGGGCGATATTCCTGGACCGTGGATACACAGCGGCTGAGACTTTCATTCATCAGCACTGGGCGGATTTAACTGATCAGGGACCTAACACCTTTAAAGACGCGAAAGGTCAGCTACAGGAATGGGCACAGGCACGGGCAAAAAACCTACCTGAATATGATATTGTTCATCGTTCAGGCCCAGATCATAATCCTCTATTTACTATCAAAGTCACTGTTGCAGGCTGTGGCAGTGCGCAAGCAAAAGGCGTTTCCAAACGGATTGCTGAACAAGCTGCAGCTAAAGCACTACTTGTCGAACTCATAAACACTCATAAATAATGATGATAGGAACAAAGAATAACATGACAGATCAAAAGACCACTCGTTGCGGGTTTGTTGCGATTGTTGGGGCACCCAACGCAGGGAAGTCAACGCTTTTGAATCAGCTTGTTGGTGCAAAAGTTGCGATTGTTACGCACAAGGTGCAAACGACACGAACACGTATCACTGGTATTGGAATGTTTGATCAGACACAGCTGGTATTCATTGATACACCTGGCATATTTGTGCCGAAAAGTCGGCTGGATCGTGCGATGGTGAATGCGGCATGGCAGGGCGCTGATGGTGCGGAAGCAACCCTGTTGATTGTTGACGCACAAAAAGGCTTAACCGATGAAGTGGAAGGCATTTTAACCAGTCTTCGTAAAAGTGGTCGCAGCAATACGATCTTAGTTCTGAATAAAATTGACAAAATGCGCCGTGATACTTTGCTCGCGCTGACGGCACAGCTCAACGAAGGTGATTTATTCCGCGAAACTTTTTTAATATCTGCCAAAACGGGCGACGGGGTTAATGATTTATCTGGACACCTATGTCTTGAAGCCCCTTTAGGGCCATGGATGTATCCCGAAGACCAAATTGCTGACGTTACCATGCGGATTTTAGCCAGTGAGATCACTCGTGAAAAAGTCTATTTGCGCCTACATAATGAACTGCCATACGCCACAACTGTAGAAACAGAAAAATGGCAAGAGCGCAAAGACGGTTCCGTTAGGATTGAGCAAGTGATCCATGTGCAAAGGGATACACAAAAGGGCATCGTGATTGGCAAAGGTGGCACTATGTTGAAAACCCTTGGGCAAATGGCCCGCGAAGACATGGAAGAAAGTTTTGACCGTAAAGTGCATTTGTTTTTGCATGTACGTGTTACCGAAAATTGGGCGGAAGACAAAACCATGTATAAGGATATGGGGTTAGACTATGTTAAATAGCGCTCAAAAGTGCATTATATTACTGTAAAGGCATAATCATTGGAGTGGCAAGATGAAGGCATTGTTCTAGCGGTTGAGCGTTTCGGCGAAGCAGACGCAGTGCTTGAAGTTATGACGCCTAAATTTGGCCGCCACCGTGGTTATGTCAAAGGGGGAACAGGCAAGCGTCAACGGGCTATTTTTCAACCTGGTAATCAATTAGCGCTGACATGGCGGTCCCGTATCGAGGAAAACCTTGGTCGCTTTACTGCGGAATTAGTCCACAGCCCGCTGGGGTCAATGATCAATGATGGCAAGCGGATGGTGGCACTTTCAGCTTTAGCAGCGATCCTTTCATCCTGTTTGCCTGAGCGTGAAACCCATCCAAATATTTTTTCAGCGCTTAAAGTCGTATTGGATATGCTGGAAAATGAAGATGCTGCTTTACCGATCATCGGCCAAGCACTTGTAAAATTGGAACTGGGCTTGTTAAGCGAGCTGGGCTACGGCCTTGATCTAAGCGAATGCGCTGCCACTGGCACTGTGGATGACTTAAAATATGTGTCCCCAAAATCGGGCAGGGCCGTTTGTGAAGGGGCAGGGCGGCCTTATCATGATCGCCTTCTACCATTACCTGATTACTTGCTTCCTAAACCTATAGAACCCCATAAAATACTCAATGTTCAAAATGTTCTCAGCGGATTAAGACTAACAGGTTACTTTTTGGGTCAAAATATATGGATAGTGCGGGGTAAAGGGCAGCCCCCAGCGCGGGAGCGTTTTATTGCCGCCCTGAACCGCCTGGATATCACTGATGGATAAGCCTTATAAAAAAATGTGGATAAGTCTAAAAAATTCACAACATCCTGTAGCCAAGCGAGAATCTGCTGTTATATTCAAACTATGACAAAACAGCCTGATTTTGATGAAAATATCATTGAAGCACCGTTTGCGAGCACACTGAGTGATCGCTACCTTGCTTATGCCTTATCCACAATAATGTCGCGTTCGCTCCCTGATGTGCGGGACGGTCTTAAACCAGTACACCGCCGTTTATTATGGGCTATGCGGCTTTTAAAACTTGATCCCAAACTTGGTTACAAAAAATGCGCCCGTGTCGTTGGTGATGTGATTGGTAAATATCACCCGCATGGTGACCAATCGGTTTATGATGCCATGGTGCGTCTTGCGCAGGATTTTTCTGTGCGCTTTCCCTTGGTCGATGGTCAAGGGAATTTCGGTAATATCGATGGGGATAACGCTGCTGCAATGCGTTACACAGAAGCACGTTTAACAGAAGTAGCT
>JABABO010000177.1 GCA_014238195.1 Kordiimonadaceae bacterium
GGACCTCTCAACCAAAGGGCTTGACGTAGGTGCTGTGATTGATTCTAGGGATACCGAGCCGCTACTTAATATTCCCGGTGCCGAGATCTTTATGAATAATGCTGTGGAAGACACCAGCGGGCGGTTAAGCTTGAAGTCGATTACGCTGACAGGTGGCCAGAAAATCCAGGTTGATAGTCTCGCGGTTTCAGGTGGTTGGAATCCAAGTTTGCATCTGACCTGTCACCAACGTGCAAGGCCGATTTGGCAGGATGATATTTCTGCTTTTGTCCCCCACGACAATTTACCCGATAATATGTTGGTCGCAGGGGCTGCGGGCGGCACAAATACCCTTGGCGCTATCATCCAAGAAAGCTGGTCACAAACACATAAGGTTATTGATCGCCTTGGGCTGTCGCCTGCGAAAATTCAGATGCCCAAAGCCGACTGTGAAGCCGCAAGAACTTCGACTTTCTTGCATGTAAGAAGCAGCCGTACCCGTGCATGGGTGGACATGCAAAATGACGTGACCACCAAGGACATAAAACTAGCCTATCAGGAAGGGTTTAAATCCGTCGAGCACTTGAAGCGGTACACGACCCTAGGAATGGCGACGGATCAAGGTAAAACGGCAAATGTTACAGCGCTGGCAATTATGGCAGAGTTTACCGGCAAGACCATTCAGGAAACAGGGACGACAGTTTTTAGGCCGCCCTATACGCCTGTGGCTATTGGTGCCTTGGCGGGCAGATCTCAAGGTAAGCATTTTCAGCCTACCCGCCTGACCCCAAGCCATGAATGGGCTGAGGAGCAAGGCGCGGTATTTATGGAAAGTGGTACGTGGAAACGCGTTCAGTGGTTTCCGCGCCGCGGCGAAACTAACTGGCGGCAAAGCGTTGACCGTGAAGTGTTACAGACCCGAAAGTCTGTAGGGATTTGCGATGTGACGACCTTGGGCAAGATTGATGTACAGGGGCGGGATGCTGCTGCTTTCTTAAACAAAATATATTGTAACGCATTCGGAAAACTGCCAGTTGGCAAAGTGCGTTATGGCCTCATGCTCAGGGAAGATGGTTGTGCCATGGATGATGGTACTACAGCTCGTTTCAGTGAGACACACTTTGCAATGACGACCACAACCGGTAACGCTGTCAGTGTTTTCAGGCATATGGAGTTTTGTCGCCAATGCCTGTGGCCGAATATGGATGTTCATCTTATTTCGACCACTGAACAATGGGCACAGTTTGCTGTTGCGGGACCAAATTCCCGACGACTTTTAGAAAAAGTTATTGATCCAGAGTTTGATATATCCAACGAAAACTTTCCTTTCATGGCATGTAGTGAACTTACCATATGCGGCGGCATTGATGCGCGCTTATTCAGGATATCGTTTTCAGGCGAGATGGCCTATGAAATTGCGGTTCCAGCGCGGTACGGAGATTCGCTGATCCGTGCGTTGATGGCTGCTGGCGAAGAGTTTGACGTTGTGCCTTACGGGGTTGAAGCCCTCAACGTTATGAGGATAGAAAAGGGCCATGCTACAGGTAGCGAATTAAACGGCCAGATAACAGCACGCGACTTGGGTATGGCACGTATGGTATCCAAGAAAAAAGACTGTATTGGTAATACGCTTTCTGAGCGCACTGAGCTCAATAGTCCAAATGGGCTGGCGCTTGTTGGTTTCTGCCCCGTAGACAGGTCACAGCGTCTGACATCTGGCGCACATTTCATTCCGATCGGTGCACAGGCTATTACAGAAAATGATGAAGGCTGGATGACGTCTGTGGCCTATTCCCCTTCGCTTAAACATTCAATAGGGCTGGGTTTTATCGCACGTGGTAGCGAGCGAATCGGTGAAACAGTTCGCGCTTATGATCCTGTCCGAAACAACGATATTGAAGTCGAGATCGTATCGCCTCACTTCATTGACCCTGAAGGAGAACGTCTCCGTGCCTGATTATAGTCTTTCACCCCGATTACCGCTCGATGGGTTTACCAGAGATTTTGGTGACATTAGCTTAACTGAGGTTGGCGGCCTGTCCGTTGTCTCACTCTCAATACCGCTGGGCTGCGATGATCAACTGTCAGAAGCGGTCAGGCTGAATTACGGTGTTAATATCCCTAACCCAGGGCGATCTACCGTAACTGGGGATGGCGAATCGCGTTTTTTGAGACTTCAGCCAGAACAAATGTTTCTGCTGTCAAACGAGAGCCCAGATACAGCCCTAAAAACTGTGAAAGCCAAGCTCGGAGACGTGGGGTATTTTACCGACCAGTCTGATGGATGGGTTATCCTGCGCCTTTCAGGTATCAATTGCCGTAAAGCCTTGGAACGGGTTTGCATGCTGGATCTCAGTGCATCAGTTTTCGCCGAGGGTAGCTTAGCCCGGACAGTGATGGAACATCTGAGCGTCATAATTCTACGAGAGGGTGAAGATTCGTTTCTGCTCATGTCTGCACGGTCATCAGCCGATTCGTTTTTGCACGCAATTCAAGCGTCAATTTGATAAGGCAATCAGTATGAAGGTGCTGGGGATCAGGCGTCTGGATTGAGGTATTATTCATTACCAACAGTCATGCATTAATGAGTATATATCGCTTTCGGTCTAATGGGGCAACTGATAATATTTTGCCAGTTAAGAAATGATTCTAGTAATTGCGCAGGAAAAACGCCAACCACTTGGATCATTTTTATTATGATTAAAACACATATTTTGAATATGTATAATAAAGCAGAGGCAAGCATCATGAACGTGCAAACTAAAATCAAATATCAACCAACCGAACGCGAACAGGCGTTTCTGGATTCGATCGTAAATGCCAAGTATGACCGTCAGATTGTTGCTGGCCTGAAGAAGTTTTATGATGGCAAAGTGCCAGAAGATATGCAGGGCTTTTATTCTGCGGATGAGCTTGATGCGATTAAAAAGCTTAAAGAAGAAGGGAATGACCTTGAAGCCCGTATGCCAGTAAAGATCACCCGCCACTATTTCGAACGGGCTAAGAAAAGCAAGCCTATTCAAGTTCTGGTGAAGGCCAGCCCTCGCGAGATGGAAAATCTGGAAGGATCAGAAGACCCTGGCAAGCAAATGAGCTACAGCCCGGTGGAAGGTCTGATCCACAAATATGAGCTGGGTTTGATTTATGTGGTTGGAACATGCTCTGCACACTGCCGTTTTTGCTACCGTGAAGAACTGATTGCCAAAAAAGAAGTTGAGCGTCCAGACGGCACAGTTGCTGCAAAAGGAATGGCCCAGATCATCGACATCACCAATTATGTCCGCGAGCATAACAAGATTGTTGACGCAAACGGCGGCCTACATCCTGACACTGGCCGTGAAAGATTACGCGAAATCTTGATGTCTGGTGGTGATCCGATGGTTCTGGCAAACAAGAACCTTGGTGCTTGGTTCGCCGCTCTTTCTGAAGCGGGTGTTGAATCTATTCGTATTGGGACAAAAGAAATGGCGTTTTACCCTGACCGATTTGACGAGACTTTCTTTGACATGCTCGACAAATTCCATGAAGCGTACCCACAGACACGCCTGCGGTTTATGGTCCACTTTAACCACCCTGATGAGTTTCTCGAAAAGGATGAAGACGGCAACTATATCAAGCTGCCTGAAGGTGGCCTACAGTGGGTTGAAAGTACAAAGCGTGCTGTGACTGAATTTGGCAAGCGCGGCTTTACAACGCTCGACAATCAGGCCCCGATCATCAAGGACATCAATAACGATCCTGATGCTCTCAGGATCATGCAGCGTGAACTGCGCCGTAATAAAGTCGAAAACCACTATTTCTTCTGTGGCCGCGACATTGTTGGCTACAAAGCCTTTAACGTCCCAATCGAAGAAGTGTGGCGCATCCTGAACGAGTCGCAAAAAGGTTTGTCTGGTGTTGAAGGGCATGCGCGCTTGTCGATCACTCATTATTACGGTAAAACCGAAGTTGTTGGTGTGACCAATGATCCAATGCCTGGCGTGAAGGGCGGCGAGAACGGTGTGATCATCATGAAGCTTATGCGGAGTGCGGAAGATGCCCCGAAAAAGGGTTTGTTCACTGTTATGGGCCGTAATCCTGAAGCCGTTTGGTTCAGCGACTATGCCGACCGTGTTATCTATGACGAAGCTGGACTGTTTGAAGTGCGCGCATAAAAATGAGTAATCCTGATGATCAATAAAAATATTGCGAGTATACCTGAAGCTATAGCCGATATTCATGACGGAGCGACCGTCATGGTCGGCGGCTTTGGAGAGACCGGAAGTCCGATTGAGTTAATCCATGCCTTGATTGACCAAGGGGCGAAAGACCTTACAGTCATCAACAATAATACAGGGAGCGGCCATGTGGGTTTGGCCGCTTTGATCGAAAACCGCCGTGTTGCAAAAATGATCTGCTCATATCCTCGCAGCGCAAATTCAACAGTATTTCCAGACTTGTTCAGCAAGGGCGAGATTGAGCTGGAGCTAGTGCCCCAAGGAACCTTGGCTGAACGCATCAGGGCTGGCGGCGCTGGTGTTCCCGCTTTCTTCACCGCAACATCGGTGGGAACCCCGCTTGCTGATGGGAAAGAAGAGCGTCATTTTGAAGGCCGTGACTATGTTATGGAACGCTGGCTTAAAGCAGATTTCGCCCTGATAAAATGTAAGGCTGCAGACCGTTACGGAAACCTTGTCTACAACAAAACAGCGCGTAACTTCGCGCCCATCATGGCAACCGCGGCAGCAACAACCATCGTTCAGACTGAAAAATTTGTGGACCTTGGTGATCTTGATCCAGAAGCTGTTGCCACACCGGGGCTGTTTGTAGACCGTATCATCGAAGTGCCTAACCCGCAGCTGGAATCCGTACTGGTTAAAGAAGGGAAACATTACCCATGAGCACACAGGATTTCATCGGCTGGTCAAGGGATCAGATGGCAGCACGGGTCGCAAAAGACATCCCGAACGGTGCCTACGTTAATTTGGGGATTGGTATTCCTGAATTGATTGTCCAACATGTTCCTGATGGGACAGAGGTGATCTATCACACGGAAAATGGTTTGCTTGGCATGGGACCAAGCCCAACGCCCGACGAGCTGGACCCTGAGCTTATCAATGCTGGGAAAAAGCCGGTGACGGCTATACCGGGGGCCGCCTATTTCCATCATGCGGACAGCTTTACCATGATCAGGGGGGGACACATCGATATCTGCGTTCTGGGCGCTATGCAGGTGGCTGAAAATGGTGATCTGGCAAATTGGTCAACGGGCGGCGACAAAGCCATCCCGGCCGTTGGTGGTGCTATGGATTTAGTTGCTGGTGCCAAGAAAATATATGTGATTACCCAGCACTGCACAAAACATGGTGTGCCCAAACTGATGAAGGAATGCACCTTTCCGCTGACAGGTAGAAAGGTGGTGAAGCGCATTTATACTGAACTCGCTGTGATTGATGTTGCAGAAGATGGCTTACATTTGATCGAGCTCGCGCCGGGTATCAGCTTTGATTATGTGAAAGACCGTACTGACTGCGCCCTTATTGACAATACAGCCTAACCCCACACGGTTTATACAGAGGTTCTATCATGACCGATTCTCAGTCCCAAAGCGCCGCCCTTTATGAACGTGCGCAGCGCGTCATGCCAGGTGGTTGCAGCCGGAACACTATTCTGCGTGATCCGCATCCCTACTATGCTGCACATGCTAAAGGCTGCTATGTCACCGACATTGAAGGTGTCAGCCGCATTGATTTTGCCAACAATATGGCGGCGCTGATCCACGGACACGCACATCCAGAGGTAACAGAGGCAGTATCAAAGCAGCTATCGCGAGGTACGGCCTTTACCTTCGGCACAGAGGTTGAGATTGACTATGCGGAGCTGATCTGCAGCCGTTCGCCGCAGTTTGAGAAAATGCGTTTTGTCAATTCGGGGACCGAAGCCGTGATGAGCTGCCTTAAGGCGGCACGTGCTTTTACGGGCAAGCCCAAAATCGCCAAGATAGAGGGTGCCTATCACGGCCTTTACGATTTTGCCGAAGTTAGCCAGACATCTGGGCCCGCAAACTGGGGCGATATCAGCCGCCCCAAAAGCGTTCCCGTTGCCCATGGGACCACACAAGGCACACTTGATGACGTTGTGGTTCTGCCTTTCAATAATCCTGAACTCGCCCTGTCTATTCTTGACGAGCACAGGCACGATATCGCCTGTGTATTGATTGACTTTATGCCGCACAGGGCTGGTGTTATCACTGCGAATGCGGACTTTATCGAACAGCTTTTTGCTTGGACACGGGCTAATGACAGCTTGTTCGTAGCGGATGAGGTCATAACCTTCCGCAGCGAATATGCCGGCCTGCAACAACGGTACAACATTAAACCAGACCTGACGGCCATGGGTAAGATGATCGGCGGGGGCTTCCCTGTTGGCGCCTTGGCGGGACGCGGCGATGTGATGGAAGTGATGAACCCACGGGCAAGCAAAGTTCTTTTTCCGCATTCTGGGACCTTTTCTGCAAACCCGGTAACTATGACAGCAGGTCTCACTGCGCTTAGGCTCTATGACCAAAAGGCGGTTGCACGCCTAAACAGCCTGGCCGACTATGCAAAAACTCTCCTAAATGAAGTCATCAAAACAGCGGATGTGCCTGCGTGTGTGACGGGGACTGGCTCAATGTTCAAAATTCACCTGTTGGCGACACCGCCCACCCACTATAGGGAGGCATTTGCAACACCAGCACAGAGCAAAGCACTAGCAATGTTCATGGATCATATGTATGACAATGGGGTTATTATGATTTATTCAGGCTCTGCGACGCTATCAACTGCTATGACTAAGAAAGAAATTGAGCGTTTTGCAGAGGCCGTTCAGTCGGGCCTGCAAAAGGTGCGCCCCATATTGTTAGGTGAAACTTCATGAGAAACGTATTTATCTGTGACACAGTTAGAACCCCAGTAGGGCGCTATGGCGGTAGCCTGTCAAGCATCCGCGCCGATGATTTGGCAGCCCTGCCCCTGAAGGCGCTTCAGGAACGTAATCCGTCTGTTGACTGGGCAAAGTTAGAGGATGTCGTTCTGGGCTGTGCTAATCAGGCAGGTGAAGACAATAGAAACGCCGCGCGCATGGCGTCCCTGCTTTCGGGACTTCCAATGGAAGCCGCTGGGGTGACACTAAACCGTTTGTGTGGTTCTGGTCTCAATGCTTACGGGGTTGCGGCCAATGCGATCAAGTGCGGTGAAGCTGATCTGATGATCGCAGGCGGCGTTGAAAGCATGTCCCGTGCACCGTTTGTGATGGGCAAATCTAGTTCTGCATTTGGGCGGGCGCAAACGCTTGAAGATACAACGATGGGCTGGCGTTTTATCAATAAAAAGCTTGAACAGGCCTACGGCGTTGACCCCATGCCACAAACCGCTGAAAACTTAGCTGGAAAATATAATATCAGCCGCGAAGACCAGGACGCATTTGCGTGTTGGAGCCAGGAAAAGGCCGCGCGTGCGATCAAGGCTGGCCATATGGCACCCGAGATTATTCCCGTTGCAATACCCCAGCGCAAGGGCGATCCGATACTTTTTGATACAGACGAACATCCACGCCTTTCACCCCTTGATAAACTTGCGTCCCTTAAAACCCTGTTTAAGGATGGCACGATCACTGCGGGTAATGCATCTGGCATCAATGATGGGGCCGCAGCAACCATCCTAGCGTCGGAAAACGCTGTGAAAGACTATAATCTTGCGCCAAAAGCGCGCATTCTGGGCATGTCCGTTGCTGGTGTATTGCCAGAAATTATGGGCATTGGCCCTGTTCCTGCGACAGAAAAGCTGCTCGCGCGTTTGGATTTAAAACTGTCAGATTTTGACATCATTGAACTGAATGAAGCTTTCGCCGCGCAGTCACTGGCCTGTACGCGGACACTTGGCCTTGATGACAGAGACCCGCGTATCAACCCACAGGGCGGGGCTATCGCGCTTGGGCACCCACTGGGGATGAGCGGTGCTCGCCTGGTTACGACGGCGGTCAATCAGCTTGAAAGAACAGGCGGCAAACGCGCCCTATGCACCATGTGTATTGGTGTAGGCCAAGGTATCGCGCTGGCTGTTGAGAGAGTTTAGTCAGCTGAAGTATCTATGACTTTACATGACTTTTAAAGACACAGCGCGGGCTAACGGCCTTTTGGCAGCATAGAACACTGCCAAAAGCATTGGTTTTTATTAGGACCTGCCAGCTTTAAAAGATCATATTGTCTTGTGTAAGGTCATCAAGGCTGACCCCTTGCAAA
>JABABO010000062.1 GCA_014238195.1 Kordiimonadaceae bacterium
GACCAGCGACAGCAATATTTAAAGCATTTAGTTCACTCATTATCATTACTCTTTGTAAAATATAGATAAATATTGATCATTGTTTATTATTTTCGCGCCATTCTGTGATATATTTTTCTCGGTCATTAAGAAATTTTTTCACATTCCTGCATGCTTGGCGAATGCGTTGTTCATTCTCAACAATTGCGATCCGAACATAACCTTCACCGTACTCACCAAAACCAACGCCCGGTGAAACAGCCACTTCAGCATGTTTTAACAACAACAACGAAAATTCCATAGACCCCATTTCTTCAAACCCTTCAGGAACAGGTGCCCATGCAAACATCGTAGCTTTTGGTGATGGAATCGGCCAACCCGCAGTGTGCATCCCATCGACGAGGACATCACGGCGTTTTTTATAGATTGCCCGTGTTTCTGATACACAGTCCTGTGGACCATTCAGCGCCGCTACAGCAGCGACTTGCACAGGTGTAAAAGCCCCGTAATCAAGATAACTTTTCACTCGCGTTAAGGCGCCAACTAGGGTTTCATTACCCGCAGCAAAACCTACACGCCAGCCAGCCATGCTGTAGGTTTTTGACATGCTGGTAAATTCGACAGCGATTTCACGGGCCTCAGGAACTTCTAAAATGCTGGGCGGAGGATTATCATCGAAGTAAATTTCCGCATATGCAAGGTCCGACAAAATCCAAATGCCTTTTTTACGACAAAAATCAACGACTTCCCGATAAAAATTCAAATCCACCACCTCCGCAGTTGGGTTTGATGGATAGTTTAAAATCACAGCACTGGGTGATGGGACACTATGTTGCACAGCATGGGCTAGTTCCGACATAAAATCATTGTGCTGTGTCATCGGCATATGACGTACTGATGCACCAGCGATCATAAAGCCATAAGGATGAATTGGATATGACGGATTGGGGGACAAAATCACATCACCTGGGGCAGTGATTGCTTGTGCAAGGTTTGCAAGTCCTTCCTTGGACCCCAAAGTAACGCAGGCTTCTGTCTCTGGGTTAATATCCACATTAAAACGCCGCTTGTAGTAAGACGCAAGCGCTTTGCGCAACCCAGGAATACCGCGTGACATGCTGTATCGATGGGCGCGTTTATCATCCACAGTCTCTTTAAGCTTATCAATAATATGTTGCGGTGTTGGCAGGTCTGGATTACCCATCCCTAAATCGATGATATCTTCCCCACGCGCTCGTGCTTCTGCCTTCATCTTGTTTACTTCAGCAAACAAATATGGTGGCAGTCGCCTGATGCGATAGAAATCATGGGTACTCATTGTTTCATCCAATTTGTGGGACACACTGCAATGTATCTCAAATGTTAAAATATACTGGGGTATCAGCACGCGCGGACACTAAGACAATTAAGTGCACAGTGCAACACCATCATGCCGAAGCCGCATATTTCTATTATTGTTTCAAAAATACGACCCTTATACCGCCTTGGTAAAGCTATCTGGGTTAGTTTAAGGGGCGCTGATCACAGGTCAAATGATTTTGGTGGTCAGGAGAGGCTGAAAATAACGAAGAATTAAAATTTTGATCTTAACTAACACGCATGACATTTGTAAAAGATACGCGCTTTATCACATTATCCCCTAGCAAACGATTACCTGCGTCCTTGATTTTCTGAGTGGCAGTGGGATAATCAACCTCTGTTGTCCCCTCCTGCAAGAAGCCCCCCTTACTAATGCTGGATATAAACGCCTGCGTTAAAGGGGCGCGTGCACGATTAACCCGAGCCTGATCATCATCCCCTTCCACTTCAATAGAAATATCTAAAAAATAATTACCAATGAAGCGTGCGCGTCCACCATTCGAGCGAGTCAGGTATATCGGCAATGCCACACGTTCAAAGCTAATTGTCAGCATTTTTTCATCGGCAATAACTTCGCTTTCCTGTGATACGTCTGCACCTTTTTCACTGCCGCTAAAAACGAAGTAGCCAAGACCAGCCCCCATTGCAATCCCTAACACGATACCCACAATAAGGAGTGCCTTTCCACCGCCACCTTCTTCCACAATATCTTCCGACATACCTTGCTCCAACTTTATTAATCAAAGTGAGAGTAGCCTAATGAAGCGACAGGTATTTCGTTTCCTGTTTCATCAAGTAATCGCACAGTGTTTGTATCTGTAATCTCGCCAATTTTAGTTAAAACGAGATTAAGCTGTGATGCTTTTTCTATCAGACGGGTTTTTTGACTTGGCGAAACAGTCATAACAAGTTCATAATCATCACCGCCTGAGTAAACACTGGGGCAAAGTTCCGGGTGCTTATTTAATATATCCCGTGCAGTATTACTTAATGGTAGTGCATCGTGAAAAATATCTGCCCCCTTATTTGAGGCAGCGCATATATGGCCCAGATCAGCGAGCAATCCATCGGAAATATCCGTAGCCGCTGACACAAAATTATTATCCGCAAGCGATAATCTCGGTTGTGGTCTGTGATAGCGATCAATTAAAATATCATTTTTAGGAATATTACCCAGTAAACATTGAAGACCAAGTGCACTGTCACCAAGGGTACCTGTCACCATAATTTCATCACCAACTGCCGCACCAGAGCGTTTCACCATTCCATCCGCAGGGACAGCGGCTATCATTGTGCATGACAAAACTATATCAAAATTTGAGGCTGTTGTATCACCGCCAAAAAGTTGAAAACCATAACGATTTTGGCCGTCTTGCAAGCCGTCACTAAAATCACTTAACCAAGCATCGTCGACACTTGACGTTAGAGCTAGGCCTAGAAAATATCCAACGGGAAAGGCGCCTTTAGCTGCGATGTCGGATAAATTAACTGCTAATAATTTTTGGGCGATTAAGCTTGGTCGATCATTCTTAAAAAAATGAACGCTTGAAACCAGCATATCCTTACTGATAATCAGATCATAGCCATGCCGTGGACGATAGCATGCGGCATCATCTTTTAGATAAAGCCCCTCAGGCCCTGCGAGCGGGGCAAAATAGCGTTTGATTATATCAAATTCGCCGGTCACAACCTATCCCTAGCGCTCATACACCTGTTTTAATATCTCAACTACGATTCGCTTTCGCTGCTTTATCAAGCACACTATTCACAAACGACACTTCTGGACGCTCTAAAAACGCATGAGCGACATCTACATATTCATTGATGATCACTGCCGTAGGTACGTCTGGCCTCGCAATAATTTCATACAGCCCAGCCCGTAATATCGCCCGTAATATAGATTCGATGCGGTCTAATGTCCAACCCTGCACAAGATTGCTTGCAATCACACTATCAATATCTTTCACCCGGCCCCAAGCGCCTTTCGTGATATCTGAAAAAAGATCAACATTAGCTTCAACATACTGATGACCATCAACTTCAGCGCCAAGTCGGTGATTAATATATTCAGTAACAATAGTATCAGCGTGCGCACCTTTTGTCATTTCAATTTGATAAAGCGCCTGAACTGCTGCAAGGCGGGCTGCACTACGCGGTCCACCTAGTTTTTTCTTGCCTTGATGTTGTCCGCGGCTGGCCTTAGTTATCTTTGACATACGCTTTTGGCCCCAAACTCTTGTTTAACATTCACTAAGGCAACCGCAGCTTTAGAAGCCCCACCGCCTTTATTTTTGTCAGTGCGATTTGCCCGAGCCCATGCCTGATCCCAATCTTCAACGGTTTGGATACCATTACCGATACACATGTTATACATAATACTTAAATCCATAAGCGCACGTGCGCTTTCGCCGCAAACATAATCATAATGTGTCGTTTCACCGCGAATAACCACACCAATAGCAATATAGCCATCATAGTGTTTGTTTGAGCCAACCTCAGCAAATTTCATCGCCGCTGGAATTTCAAGGGCACCTGGAACTGATACACGGTCATATGTCGCACTGCACGACTCTAGAGCCTCAACCGCCCCTGCCACAAGCTCATCAGCAAGTTCTTCATAAAAACGCGCTTCAACGATTAAATAATGACCACTCGCCATTGTTATTCCTTTATGTCTGAGCAGTAAAAGACTTACTCAGGGATATTTCGTTGTTCAACAATATCAATACCATAACCATCAAGACCTATAACATTTGTCGGACTGTTCGATAATAAAACTAGATGCTTAACACCCAGATCAATCATGATTTGTGCCCCATACCCAATGTTACGAACCACACGTTCCTGCTTATCAGCTTGTTTTTCACCCCCTTGGTTGCGGGCTGTAATAACGACAGATGGCTTTGCAGCATACTCGCCAGAAA
>JABABO010000059.1 GCA_014238195.1 Kordiimonadaceae bacterium
GCACGAAACCGTTTCATAGTCAGTGCCTTGCCAACAGTCGCTTCTGCTACGATTAAGCTATCAACGTCCAAATTATGATTATTTTCTGCATTCGCAATAGCGGACTGCAGAACTTTCTTAACATCGATCGCCGCACGACGTGGGCTAAAGCTTAGCGCAGCTAAGGCTTTTTCCGCTTTCATACCGCGAATGGTTTGCGCCACCAGATTAAGTTTCTGTGGTGAACCACGAAGCATCGTTGCCGTAGCGACGGCTTCATTATCCGGCAAACGCCGTTCTTGAGCTTGCTTTCCCACAACTACTTCCTCTTTGCTTTTTTGTCTGCAGTGTGACCCCAATAGGTACGGGTCGGTGCAAACTCACCCAATTTATGGCCCACCATATCTTCGGTGACATAAACAGGGATAAACTTTTTACCGTTGTAGACATTGAATGTCTGACCAACGAAATTTGGCAGAATAGTCGACCGGCGTGACCATGTCTGAATAACTACCCGCGATTTGCCGCTTTCAATTGCAACTTCCACCTTCCTAAGAAGATGCATGTCAACGAAAGGGCCTTTCCATACAGAACGTGCCATACTAAAAATTCCTTATCGTTTCTTGCGCTCGTGGCGCGACCGGAGAATAAGCTTGTCAGTGGCTTTATTAGAGCGTGTCCGCTTACCTTTTGTTGGTTTACCCCAAGGTGTAACAGGGTGACGGCCACCGCTAGTGCGCCCCTCACCACCACCATGCGGATGGTCAATCGGGTTCATGGCAACACCACGAACACTTGGACGACGACCAAGCCAACGGTTCCGACCCGCTTTAGCGAGCTTTTGGTTTTGATTATCAGGATTAGAAACAGCGCCAACAGTGGCAACACATTCACCGCGTATCAAGCGTACTTCGCCTGATGACAAACGGATTTGCGCATAACCACGGTCGCGAGCAATCAGCTGGGCATATGTTCCAGCAGACCGTGCGATTTGGCCACCTTTACCAGCTTTCATCTCAACATTATGGATGATGGTGCCCACTGGCATACTTGCCATAGGCATAACATTACCAGGCTTTACGTCTACTTTCTTACCTGCAATCACACTATCCCCTGGGGCTAGGCGCTGAGGCGCAAGAATGTAAGACTGTTCACCATCTTCATATTTAAGAAGTGCGATAAAAGCAGTACGGTTAGGATCATATTCCAGACGTTCAACAGTTGCTGGAACATCCCATTTTGTACGCTTAAAATCGATTTTCCGGTAAGTACGCTTATGACCACCACCACGGCGACGAGCTGTGATACGGCCTTTGTTATTGCGTCCACCAGATTTGGTTAGACCTTCAGTCAGCGCTTTCACGGGCTTGCCTTTATGCAGACCTTCGCGGTCGATAAGGACTAGGCCACGCTGAGCTGGGGTAACCGGCTTATATTGTTTTAATGCCATAGGTTAAATCCCCGTTGTCACGTCAATGCTAGAGCCTTCGGCAAGCGTTATCATGGCTTTTTTATATTCGGCGCGTTTGCCGATCCGGCCACGGAAACGTTTAACTTTACCTTCTTGGCGTAGCGTATTGACTTTGGTTACTTTCACATCGAACAAAGCTTCAACAGCTGCTTTAATCGCAGGCTTTGACGCATCAATTGCGACTTTGAAAGTGACTTGGTTGTTTTCATTGCCGAGTGTCGCTTTTTCAGTGATAACTGGGCTTTTGATAATGTCATAATGCTTAATCGCAGTCATTATTTCAGCCTTTCTTCAAGTGCAGCAACACCTGCTTTTGTCAGAACAAGCGTATCACGACGAAGAATGTCATAGACGTTTGCACCCTGAGTAGGCAGGACATCAACATTAGGGATATTAGCAATAGCGCGTAAAAAATTAGTATTAAC
Source organism: Kordiimonadaceae bacterium (assembly GCA_014238195.1). Classification (GTDB taxonomy): domain Bacteria; phylum Pseudomonadota; class Alphaproteobacteria; order Sphingomonadales; family Kordiimonadaceae; genus JABABO01. The sequence continues at coordinate 1,876 of JABABO010000059.1, forward strand.
TTCCGCACCATCAACAAACAAAGCATTCGATAAGCCTAATTTATCTAATTTAGCTACGAGCTCTTTTGTTTTGCCTTCTTTTAATTCAGCAGCCTCGACGACAATCAACTTTCCTTCGGCTTGTTTCGTGCTCAGGGCTGTTTTCAAGCCCAAGCGACGCACGCGCTTTGGAAGGTCGTGACCATGATCACGTGGGATCGGGCCAAATGCACGACCACCACCAACAAAGATATTGGAGCGACGCGACCCGTGACGGGCAGTCCCCCCACCTTTTTGTCGGCCATGTCGTTTGCTTGTCCGCGCAATATCGGAACGGAATTTAACCGCATGCGTTCCTGCGCGGCGCTTTGCAAGCTGCCAGTTTACAACACGGTGCAGAATGTCTGCACGTGCTTCTACGCCAAAGACAGCCTCATCAAGATCGATGTCACCAGCTTTCTTAGCGTCTAATGTCAGAACATTGGTCTTCATAAGACTTATTCCTCTGTTGCTTCTGCAGCTGGTGCGTCGGTTGGCGCATCAGCGGCAACGTCTTCAACAGGTGCAGTGTCTGTTTCTGTCTCAACTTTCGGGGCACGGAATGCAGCAGGCATCGGTACATCCGCAGGCAAAGCTTTCTTCACAGCGTCAGAGATCAGTACCCAGTTGCCTTTGGCCCCTGGTATACCGCCCTTCACAAGAAGAAGGCCTTCGTCTGCACGAGCTTCAACGATCTGAAGATTTTGTACAGTTGCACGCGCATCACCCATGTGCCCTGCCATCTTCTTACCCTTGAACACGCGGCCCGGGTCTTGACATTGACCCGTAGAACCGTGTGAGCGGTGAGAGATGGAGACACCGTGTGACGCACGAAGACCACCAAAGTTGTGACGTTTCATAGCACCCGCAAAACCTTTACCCTTGCTTGTGCCGACAACATCAACATATTGGCCTTCTAAGAAGTGATCTGCTGTGAGTTCAGCCCCCACGTCAACCAAGGCATCTTTGCTCACACGAAATTCAGCCACTTTTGCTTTTGGCTCCACTTGTGCTTTGGCGAAATGCCCGCGCTGAGATTTTGTTACATTTTTAATTTTACGGCTACCTACACCCAATTGTAGGGCTGTGTAACCATCGTTATCGGCGGTACGCTGCGCAACAACCTGACAGCTATCAAGCTGCAAGACTGTGACAGGAACATGATGACCAGCGTCATTAAAGACGCGAGTCATGCCGACCTTCTTTGCAATAAGACCTGTAC
>JABABO010000033.1 GCA_014238195.1 Kordiimonadaceae bacterium
GGATGATGATGAAATCTGGATCGTTGAAGGCTGCATCGATGCCCTAAGTTTATGGTCAAAGGGCATCAAGGCCGTCGCCGCGCTGTCGTGCAATAATTATCCCGACCAAATGTTAGACCAGTTTAAGGGCAAAAATATACGCTGGGTATGGGCGCTGGATAATGACGCGGCGGGGACTGCCGCAATCAAAAAATTTTACCGTCAGCTGTCAGAAACTGGGGAAACCTGTTTAGCGGCCGTCACCCGCAGCGATGATAAAAAAACCGATTGGAACGATTGCCTGCTTGGCGGCAAAATCAATGATAAATTCATTGAAGACTGCAAATATTATGGCGCGTTGCTGGTCGCCAAAAGCCCCACAGAAAAAGCCCTGCTTATGTGGCATAAAAAACAGCAGAATGGCTTTATCCTAACCTTTGCCAGCCGCACATATTGGTTTTCCCTAGAATATGAAAAATACTTAACCGCGCGGGAAGGCTTGATCCAAGCTGCCGACAAGGACGAGGTCACCCTATCCGAGACCGAACTGGCGGACAAGGCGGCAGAGCTTGCAGGCGCTATTGTGCAAATTGCCAATTGCCAGATTGATTATCTGTATTTTATGCGCAATGAAATTACGGATGAGAGTTGGTATTATGTGCGCATTGATTTTCCCCATGGTGGTCGGTCCGTTAAAAGCAGTATCTCAGGCGGCCAGATCGCCACAGCGCCTGAATTTAAAAAGCGTTTGTTATCGATCGGCCCAGGGGCGGTTTACACGGGTAAAAGCCACCATCATGATTATATATTGTCAAGCAACCTGTACGGCATAAGAACCGTGGGAACCGTTGATTTTATTGGCTACAGCAAGGAAAACAAAGCCTATATCTTTAACGATAAAGCCGTATCAGGCGGCAAAGTTTACGATATGAACGCCGAAGATTACTTCCAGATCGATACGCTGAGCATCAAATCACTGCTAAATACACCGCATTTTATCATTGGCGATGAAGCTGAGTACGACGATACATGGAAAACCCATTATTGGAATGCCTTCGCTGAAAAGGGTGTGGTGGCGCTGGCGTTTTTCATTGGGTCTTTGTTTGCTGAACAGATCCGCCTTAAAGATAAAAGCTTCCCTTTTCTTGAAATTGTTGGCCAAGCTGGCAGCGGCAAAACCACCTTGATAGAATTTTTGTTCAAGCTGATCGGCTGGCCTGAAAACGAAGGTTTCGACCCCGTGAAAGCAACCGCCGCTGCCAGGGCGCGGAAATTTTCGCAGGTGTCTAACCTGCCGATCGGCTTAATCGAATCCGATAGGGGCGACGATACAGCGAAAACCAAGGCCTTCGATTGGGAAGAACTGAAAACCGCTTATAATGGCCGCTCGTTCCGCTCACGCGGCTTAAAAAACAGCGGCAATGATACCTATGACCCGCCGTTTCGCGGTTCCCTGCTGATCGCCCAAAATAACCCCGTCAACGCATCCGCAGCGATCTTATCGCGGATTTTGCACTTGGACTATGACACCAGCAACCACACAGACGACGGTAAAATCTCTGCGGATTTTCTCAGCACTATGCCCATCGAAACCATCAGCAATTTCTTGCTGCAGGTCACTGCGCGGGAAGAAAAAATCTTGACGCACTTTTTTGATCGGGCGCCAAAGCACGAAACAAAAATCAGGGCTGATGACCTGGTACGCACAGTGCGGATCGGCAAGAACCACGGCCAGATCATGGCACTGGCAGAAATTGCAGGCGGGGTGTTAAAATTGGACCACGCGCAAAAGAAAACCGTTGCAGACCATATTTTACAGATGGCCCGCAAACGCGAACACGCGATTAAAGCGGACCATGTCATTGTCCGCGAATTTTGGGATGCTTATGACTATCTGACAACAGGCCCCGATGCCATACTGCTTAATCATTCGCGCAATGACGATTATATCGCTATCCGCCTGAATGAATTTCAAGCCCGCGCCAAACAGCGTGATCAAAAAATCGCCGATAACCTGGAACTGAAACGCCACCTGAAAAACAGCATCAAATATAAATTTATTGCCAGCAAGGCCGTCAATTCCGCGATCGATGAAATGTACACCCACCGCTGCTGGGTGTTCCGTAAACCTAAGGAGCAAGACTTATGATCCAAAATCCAGATCACAATGAAATCCATGCCATGCTGACCGACATCAAGCTGCAGGTCGGCCACCTAAGGGAAGAACTGGACGTTATCCGACGGTCCGATAATGCATACTGGGATGTCGCGCGGATTGCCCGCCATGTGGGCTTTGGCGTTCACAAGGTACGCAATTCAATTATCAAGCAGCACGGCTTCCCACGCCCCGTTGTTATCAAAGGCACACGCCATCCACGCTGGAAGGCAGAAGAAATTCGCCAATATTGCAAACGCATGCCCAAAGTCAGATGATACATTTATCACACATCCAAGTGCAGGATTTCAAGCAGTACCACGGCCATGCATTTTTAGGGGTGGCTACAGGCACCCCAGCACGAATCCGCGACATGATGAACGCCTATCACGGCCTGTGTCTGTCCGAAAACGATGTTTTAAACTTTTGCCACCAGCTTGGCCTATCAGCACCTGTAAGCGATCAAGCCAGCAAATTCCGCGAAATAACCCCCACGGCAGGCACAGATAAAAAACAGCTGCGCTTGGACGACATTACAAAGGATTTCTTATGACGGCCGGTCAACTCAAACATAAATATATGCGCCTGCACCAGGACGCTTATTTCACCATTGATGCGCGGCCTGTGCCAGGACTGTTTATGGCGTTGCCTGAATTAAACAGTGTGCTTACAGGGGCCTATGACCCTTGTTGCGGCGGCGGGCATATGGTTGAAGATATTAAGCAGCAAGGTGTCGCGGTTTATGGCAGTGATCTGGTTGACTATGGCTATAAAGACCAATGGAAAACCATTGATTTCATGGACGTGCAAGCCATGCCACTGGGCTGTAATGGTGTCATATCCAATTTCCCATTCAACCGCTGGAAAATAAACCAGATGATAGACCATGCCCTGCAAATGGTGCCTTTTGGCGGCATCGTGGCCTTGTTGTTTAATCATAAATTTGATGCGGCTGGTGGTCGGGCTAATCTGTTTTCTTTAGGCTCAGGCTTCTACGCTAGGGTCAATTTACCGTTTCGGATTCAATGGTTCCCCAAAACAACTGAAAGCCGCGTTGACCCCGCCCAAGATCATACATGGTTTATCTGGCTAAAGGGCTGGAACGGCGACAGTAAAAGCATCTATCTGGGTAAGCAGGATTTTGACCATTACCCCGCCGATCCGACACGGCCCATCAACTTACACCTAAGCAGGAGAAACGATCATGCCTGAAGCTCATAAGATAGGAAATTAACATGTCATGGCGATCTGAGGCATCAAAACCGTTTATCGGTGCCGCAAAACCTATGACCTCGACCTCTAGCGCATTTTTTCGGCCATTTGCTCGGCGGTTTCATTAAAATAACGCCACAGCATGTTTATATCCTTATGGCCCGTGATCCGCCGCAGTTCCAATATATGAAACGTCCCAGCCAAGCGCGTACAAGCTTCGTGACGGGTGTCATGAAAATGCAAATCTTCAATACCCGCTTGTTTCAGTTTCCTGCGAAATTGCACCCCTGCAGACCCTTTATTACCATGTAAAACAGACCCAAATTGTTTAGGCCCCACCAGCTCCAAAAGCTCGGAAGCCGTGACCGATAAAGGGATTTCTCTGTCTTCACCGTTTTTAGTGTCATATATTTTGCAATAGTTACGCTCTAATATTACGTTTTGCCATTGCAGTTTATAAATTTCACCAAGCCGCATGGCCGTTTCAATAGCAAACTGAAAGGCCCAAGCAATTTCCCAACAATTACCCCGCCGTTTGGCCTCAGGGTCCCATTGCAGGGCTTTAAGCACCTGTCCGACTTCGCGATCTGAAATTAAACGGTCACGGGGTGGCCCTGCTTTGGGCAGCTCCAAACCATTTAGCGGACTGCTCGCTACCCAGCGCCATTTTACGCCTTTTTTATAGACAGCGCTTAACAGATTACGCTCGCGCCTGATGCTGTTGGGGGCCAAGTTGCTCTGATCTACCCAGGACTGGATATCTTGTAACTGCAAGGCTTGCAGGGTTAGCTTAGCCCACTTTTCCCGTGACAGCTTTGTCAGGCGTATTTGCTCCCACCTGGCGCCTTTCTTTTTAACCGATTCCTCACGGGCGTAACGATCAAAAAGATCAACGCTGGTTTTACCTTGTAAAATTTGATTGCCGGTTGCTAAACTGTGCTCGGTTTCTGTGGCCCAGCTAAGCGCTTCTAATTTTGTTGTGAACGTGCGACTTATATTATGACCTTTCGTCCGCACAAAGGCCCTGAACTTATTTTTACCCTGTTTTATGACTGATGCCATCACTCTTCCCCTTATTGTGTGTGTAAATCATGAGTAAATAGTGAGTAATGGTGCAACTCATGTGTATTTATTTTACATAAATGTATATTTAAACCTACATTTATTCAACATATATGTAAAATAATTTTAGCCAAAATAGCGCATATATGGCTATTTTCTGCGGGTTACAGCACTTTTTAGAGAAATTGTTCGTGGTGCCCCCGGTCGGAATCGAACCGACACTCCCATAAGGGAACGGGATTTTGAATCCCGCGCGTCTACCAATTCCGCCACAGGGGCTAACCATAATGTGCATTTGGTAGTGGCGGGCATCATAGCTAAACTTCTGTCCGCGTCAAGAGACCATTGCACCAAATTCTTTTCCCGAGTACAGGTTGATTATTCCACATAAGCGCATTAAACAGTTTGCTGATTATATGATGAAGAATTGAGCCAAAAGGTTAAAAAAGGAAAGCACAATCATGCTGAAAAGCCTTTATGATTGGACCATGCAGAAAGCGGCATCTAAGGCAGGCGAAAAATGGCTAGCCTTTTTGGCACTGATTGAAAGTATTTTCTTTCCTATCCCCGTTGACGTGATGCTTGTTCCGATGATTCTTGCAGATCGGACGCGGGCTTGGCGGCTCGCTTTCATTGCGACGGCAATGTCTGTGGTTGGTGCTATGATTGGCTATTTAATTGGGGCTTTTTTTTACGACAGTATTGCTACGCCGCTTATGGAATTATACGGCTACAGTGATAAATTCACAGATTTTCAAAATTACTACATAGAATACGGTATCTGGATAGTTCTGATCGGTGGGTTAACGCCTATTCCGTTTAAAGTCATCACAATTTCCAGCGGAATCGTGGGGATGAATCCCTTGCTTTTTTTCCTGCTCTGTTTTCCGGCCCGCGTCCCACGATTTTATACCGAAGCAATTTTACTATGGAAGTTTGGTGAACCCATTCAAGCCTTTATTGAAAAACGCTTGGGACCTTTATTATCACTTGGTATGATATTGCTTGTTGGCGGATTTATCGCTTTGAAATATGTTTAAACTTAAAAGGATGAACAGGTGCCCTTAATTACAAAAAAGCCGAACTTGTTTGCAGCCCTGATTGCGGGTTTGTTACTGATAACAGCTTTTGCATTTGAAGCAGCTGGATATCCGCCTTGCGATTTATGCTGGAAACAACGCTATCCTTATATGGTGATTGTTATTTTAGGATTATTCGCCGCAGCTGCTGGAAAAGAAAAAAACCACACCATACTTCTTTTGATTATGCTTCTTTTTGCGCTTGATGCTGCTATTGCTGGCTATCATGTGGGGGTTGAACAACAATGGTGGCAAGGCCCTACCAGTTGCACAGGTGGGGGTTCACTGTTAGGTAGTGCTTCTGACGCTTTAGAAACCATTATGAACCGTCCACTGGTGCTGTGTGACGAAGTTGCTTGGTCACTTTTTGGGATTTCTATGGCAGGATACAATTTTATCGCTGCAACTGTTATGACAGCTTTCACAGCCCGTATCTTAAAAAAGTAAGGGGTTATCAAATGCCCAACAATATAAGTGAAAAAGCCATCACTGAAAAGCAGGCCCCACCCCGCGCTTTACCTGGTGATCCAACAAATAAAGACATGACTGACAGCATGATGCGTGTGGATCACGCTGGCGAATTTGGTGCGGTACGCATTTACAAGGGACAGCTGGCTATCCTTGGTGATAATCACCCCAAAAGCGCTATGATCAGGCATATGCTAGCACAGGAGGAAAGACACTTAGACCAGTTCAATAAAATGATGACTGTGCGTCAAGTCCGACCAACTGCCCTTACTCCCTTATGGAATGTTGCGGGCTTTGCCCTTGGTGCTGGTACAGCATTGATGGGTGAAAAGGCGGCTATGGCCTGCACTGCCGCTGTCGAAGAAGTAATAGACGAACACTATCAAGATCAGCTTAATCAATTAGACCCCGATAGTCCAAGCCCGTTAGCGGGGACCGAAAAACCCCTTGCCGCGGCTATTCACGAGTTTCAAGCCGAAGAAATTGAGCATATGAAAATTGCCAAAAAGCACGGCGCAGAAGAAGCCCTAGGCTATCCGCTATTATCTGGTATTATTAAAGCGGGTTGCCACGCAGCTATTTGGCTATCAAAACGGGTCTAAGATACAAGAATTAAATCGAATGCCCTGTTGATTACTTGCCTCCTTTATGTTTCCAGTTCACTGTCCCAATATATAAAATCACGCCAGCTTTCATGGCAATGGTTAGGTGGAAAGCTTCTACCCAAACTATGCAAATGGTACGTTGTTGGGCACACAGGCTTTTTGCGCAAATGCATTCCAGCCTCCTTAGGTGTCCGTCCACCCTTGTGCAAATTACACGGCGCGCAAGCAGCGACTATATTTGACCAACACGTGATGCCCCCATAGGCGCGTGGCACAACATGATCAAAGGTCATTTCGTCTTTTGAACCACAGTATTGACATGTAAATTCATCCCGCAAAAAAACGTTGAAACGTGTAAAGGCAGGATGATCAGGTTGCTTTATATAGGTATTAAGAGCAATGACACTTGGCAATTTAAAAGTCGCACTTGGTGAACGCACCCTAGTTTCATATTCAGATATAATGTTCACACGACCCAAGAAAACCGCCTTCAATGCCGCCTGCCAATCCCAAAGCGATAAAGGAAAATAACTCAAGGGTCGGTAATCAGCATTTAAAACCAATGCTGGGCAGCTTTCTGGTGAAGCAAAACGGGGGGTGAAGTCAACACCCATATACGGTTCTCCTTCTCAAGGGTTACTCACATACGCAAGCAACTCATCAGGGTTGATCCGAAGTGCATTCCGCCTGTACCATCTCGGAATTTGCGGAAACACTACAAACTTCGCGACAAAAACACTATAAATCTAACCTGTTACAGGATAATGACAAAGCAAAATCTTGTGCTATTATGCATATTATGGCGAACAAACCACAAAATATAGTATCACGCTTTGCTCCTAGCCCTACAGGATATTTGCATTTAGGCCACGCTTATGCAGCTAAAATAGTAGCAGGCCGTGTCGCTCACGCTGGATCAGAAAGCCGCATGATCCTGCGCATAGAGGATATTGATACAACACGCTGTAAGCAGGTATTTACAGATGCGATCCTTGAAGATTTGCATTGGTTGGGATTTCAGTATGAACAACCAGTTCGAATACAGTCAGAACACTTAAATCTTTATGATCAAGCACTGAACAAACTAAAAGCTATGAAACTTGTTTACCCATGCTTTTGCACCCGTAAAGACATCAAAGCCAATGCCCTGAATGCTATTTCGCATGCTTCGCTCACTGATGAAGGCCCTCGGTATGCTGGAACATGCAAACACCTATCCCACGAGGAGCGAGCCAAGCATATTACTAATGGGACTGAACATGCTTGGCGCATTGATATTGATCAAGCGGTCAAACATATAAAATCACCGATGATGTGGACCGATGAAATCTATGGCCAGCAAACCGCCGACCCACATTTATTGGGGGATGTGGTCCTTGCCCGCAAAGATATTGGCACCAGCTATCACATGGCCGTTGTTGTTGATGATGCGGCTCAAGGCATAACCCATGTTGTACGCGGTAAAGATTTATTGCACACCACGCATATCCATATATTGCTGCAGCATTTGCTGGGCTATCCAACCCCTATTTATCATCACCATGGCTTGATCACAGATGACAGCGGGGAACGACTTGCTAAAAAACGTAGATCGCTAAGCCTACAATCACTCAGAAAAGCAGGAACCAGTCCCAAGCAAATATTTGCTATGTTGGCCGAAGGGTAGACCTCAGAGAATAAAAAATAACCAAGAGATTACGCTTGATCACAGCTAGTATAGCTTATATTAAGGGCCGTTGCGTCCGCAGAAAGGGTCGTGGTTCACTAAAGGAAGTACCAATGTCTGGCTTGTTTTTTCTTGCAGCTTTTTTTGCTGTGCTCACCCTCGTTATTCTTGTTATTGGCGTATCCAGCATGGCAAAAAATGGGGACTTTAACCGCAAGTACGGCAATAAGCTGATGCAAGCCCGTGTCGCTTGTCAGTTTATCACAGTTTTCTTGCTGGTTTTGCTGGCTGTAACGGCTGGCAATGCATAAAGGCCCTATGGGGTTAGAATAGCAACTCTATCTCGTATGGCTTTTCGGCCCCAAGAGCGCACCTAGCATTGACACACCAAGGGGTTTCGTTTAACGCTGACAGTCCAAAATTCTAAAGGTTGCGCGTCTGGAATGCTGCAATCATACTTTTAAAATCAAGGCGACTAAGTACCTTGCTAACAACGGGAGAATGGACCCCATGAAGATCATGGTCCCCATCAAACGGGTAGTAGATTATAACGTGAAAGTTCGCGTGAAGTCAGACAATTCAGGTGTAGAACTTGCCAACGTGAAAATGTCGATGAATCCTTTCGATGAAATTGCTATCGAAGAAGCGATTCGCATGAAAGAAGCAGGCAAAGCCGAAGAAGTTATTGTGGTTTCTGTTGGACCAAAAGGGGCAACGGAAACACTGCGCACAGGCCTAGCGATGGGTGCTGATCGCGGTATTCTTGTTAATTATGAAGGTGAAACAGAACCCCTTGCTGTTGCGAAGGTTCTAAAAGGTATCATTGCCATCGAAAACCCAGACGTTGTTCTTCTAGGCAAACAAGCCATTGATGATGACTGTAACCAGACGGGCCAAATGCTGGCGCAAATTATGGGCTGGGCGCAAGGGACTTTCGCTAGTAAAGTAGACCTAGGTGATGGTAGCGTAGATGTCACCCGTGAAGTTGATGGTGGTCTTGAAACCGTAAAACTGACCTTGCCAGCGATTATTACGACTGATTTGCGCCTTAATGAGCCGCGCTATGCCACACTGCCTAACATTATGAAAGCGAAACGCAAGCCAATCGATGAAAAAACACCTGCCGATTATGGTGTTGATATGGCACCGCGCCTGACAACGATTAAAGTGGAAGAACCAGCAACCCGCGAGGCTGGAATCATCGTTGAAAATGTTGAAGAGCTTGTCGCAAAACTTAAAGATAAGGGAGCCATATAATGACCGCCCTCGTAATCGTTGAACATGATAATACAGACCTGAAAGATGCAACATTTGCAACTGTCACAGCAGCCAGCGCATTTGGGGATGTCCATGCCCTTGTCGCAGGCAGTGATTGCGGCGCAGTCGCTGAAGCGGCGGCTAAAATCAGTGGTGTCAGTAAAGTACTGGTTGCTGATGATCCCGTGTATGCGCACGCGCTCGCCGAAGAATTGGCAAATTTGGTAATTGCTCACGCAGCTGATTATGATGCACTTCTAGCATGTGCCACAACAACGGGCAAAAACTTTGCCCCGCGTGTCGCCGCCGCCCTTGATGTCGCACAAATTTCCGACATTATTGATGTTATAGACGTTAACACGTTCAAACGCCCAATATATGCTGGTAATGCGATTGCAACTGTGCAGTCCTCAGACAGCAAAAAAGTAATCACGGTACGTGGCACTGCATTTGATAAAGCAGGTGCGACAGGTGGCAATGCTGAAATTACCACTGTCGGCGCAGCATCAAGTGCGGGTGTTTCAAGTTATGTGGGGGCAGAGCTATCCAAAAGCGACCGTCCAGAACTGACATCGGCTAAGATCATAATTTCTGGTGGTCGCGGTATGGGGTCAGGCGAAAACTTCGCGATAATCGAAAAAGTAGCCGACAAACTTGGCGCTGCTGTTGGCGCATCGCGTGCCGCAGTTGACGCGGGTTTTGTTCCTAACGATTATCAAGTTGGCCAAACGGGTAAAATCGTCGCGCCTGAACTTTACATAGCTGTTGGTATTTCTGGCGCGATCCAGCATTTAGCGGGTATGAAAGACAGTAAAATCATTGTTGCGATCAATAAGGATGAAGAGGCGCCGATTTTTCAAGTTGCTGATTATGGCCTTGTTGCTGATCTGTTTGATGCTGTACCAGCCCTAGAGGCAGCCCTTTAAACATTAATAGTGGGGCGTGCGGGTAACAGTACGCCCTTATTTTCTTTATGACACTCAAGTCAAGCTGAATAACAATAAAGGTTCGGATAATGGTACAAAAAGTCGGGGTGATTGGCGCAGGTCAGATGGGGGGCGGTATCGCCCATGTTGTTGCTGCAAACGGGATGAAAGTGATACTGTCTGACGTATCAATGGACCGGGCAGAAGCAGGCTATGCAGTGATTGAAAAAAACATCAACCGCCAAGTTCTGAAAGGTAAAATCACTGAATCCTCCGCAAAAACTGCGCTTGAAGCGATTACTTTATCCGATACTTTGGCAAGTTTAAGTGACTGCGATCTGGTCATTGAAGCAGCGACAGAAAACGAAGCGCTTAAAACATCAATCTTTGCTGAGCTTTGTAAAACCCTAAAGCCCGAAGCCCTTGTCGCATCTAACACATCTTCGATTTCCATCACCCGCCTTGCGGCCAGCACTGACCGGCCTGAAAAATTTATGGGGGTGCATTTTATGAACCCTGTGCCTGTCATGAAACTGGTGGAGCTGATCCGTGGCATTGTGACCGATGATGACACCTTCGATAAATTTCAGGCTTTTGCGACCAGCCTTGGCAAGGAAATCACCAATAGCGAGGACTTCCCAGCCTTTATTGTCAACCGCGTTTTAATGCCGATGATCAATGAAGCGGTCTACACCCTTTATGAAGGGGTGGGGGATGTCCAAAGCATCGACAAAGGGATGCGTCTTGGCACTAATCACCCTATGGGGCCCTTGGAACTTGCTGATTTTATCGGGCTAGACACCTGTTTATCAATTATGCAAGTGTTACATGTTGGCTTATCTGACACCAAATATAGACCTTGTCCTTTGCTTGTAAAATATGTTGAAGCAGGTTGGTTTGGTCGCAAAACAGGCAAAGGTTTTTATGATTACAGCGTTGAGCCACCAAAACCAACACGCTAAGAAATCAGCCACCAAAGGTATATCATGAGCACTTTAAACATTATTATTGGCAATAAATATTATAGCAGCTGGTCCTTGCGCGGTTGGTTGGCGGTAAAGCATACGGGCTTAAAGTTCACCGAAACGCTGCTGCCCTTAGATACGCCTGAATTTCATAAGCGGATTAAAGACCTATCCCCAACAGGGTATGTACCCTGCTTGCATGACGGCGATATACGTGTGTGGGACAGCTTAGCGATCATTGATTACTGCGCAATGCTCGCCCCTGAAAAATACTGGTGGCCGAAAGAAAAACCTGCTTTAGCCCTTGCACGCAGCATGTGCGCCGAAATGCACAGTGGTTTTGCGGCGCTTCGCAAAGCCGCCCCGATGAATATGAACAAAAGCTACACAGGCCATACCCTTAGCGACTCGGTCACACGTGATGTCAAGCGCATTGATACCCTTTGGCAACAAGCCCACCATCAGTTTAGTGGGCATCAGTTTAGTGGTTCCGATAAGCCTGGTGATTATTTATTCGGTGATTTTTCTGCGGCAGATATGATGTTTGCCCCTATTGTTAGTCGTTTTCTGACATATGATATTGAAGTCAGTGGCATTTCCCGTGCTTATATGGCGCGTATTGATAGCCACCCTTATATAAATGCTTGGCGCCTTGAAGCCGCAAAAGAAGCAATGATCATCAAAGACAGTGAAATTGACCCCTCAAAACGTATGTTGGGGTAGGTTCGCGGGCTGCACGGGTTACAACAGCCCTTCGCTGAGCGCCTGAAACAACACTAAGGCTTCGGGTTCATCCCACTTTAGGGGGCCAATATATTTGGCAATAACCAGCCCTTCGCGGTTGATAATCAGGCTGGTGGGCAGTTTTCCCCCAGCAATATCAAAAGCTGATTTCATCGATTTATCAGTATAAATCGCCAGGCCATCATCGCCGTAAGCAATCCCCCATTCATCTAATGCGTCAATCGCTGCTGGCACACCGCCACGGTCCACATTCAGGGCCACGACTTCAAACGTTTCACTTCCCAGCGCTTGTTGAAGGGCTAACAGTTCTTTCATTTCGGCCTGACACGGTGCGCACCAGCTAGCCCATAAATTCAAAAGAACCGCTTTACCCTTCAGATCACTGATTGAAAGCGGGCTACCACCCGCTCGCATCATGACATGATTTGGCATAGGTTCGGGGGGGATGAGCACATCCAAAGAAGCAATTTCCCCCATCAGATAAGAATTTATCGCCTGATTATTGTCCCCCGTCACCATTTCAGGGCTTTTATCAACCACAAACACCTTGTAGGATGCAGCCGCAAGCAACAGGGCAACCAGCAGCGCTAGCACCTTGGATTTACCGAGTGATTGAGCCGAGTGCGACATGCCTAGTCCTTTGTTGTTTGCTGCAACCAATGTGTAAGGTAATGATGTATGCGCTCACGTAACACAAAAAACAACCCTGATAAAATCAATGATCAGTCAGATGATAAAAATTCTGCCATTCAGCAAAGCATGTGGGGTGGGCGCTTTGGGGCTGGGCCGTCAGCCATTATGCAAGAAATTAACGAAAGCATCAGCTTTGACAAGCGCATGTATGCTGAGGATATTGCTGGGTCTAAGGCCCACGCCAAGATGCTGGGCCAACAAGGCATCATTACAAAAGCCGATGTGGCTGCAATCCATAAGGGCCTAGACCAAGTCAAAGCGGAAATTGAAGCAGGTCAAATGCTTTGGGACCCTGCCCTAGAAGATATTCATATGCATATTGAAAGCCGCCTGCGGGAATTAATTGGCGACGCGGGGGCACGGCTGCATACAGGCCGCAGCCGTAACGATCAAGTCGCCACCGATTTCCGTCTATGGTCGCGCACAGCCCTCGATGGATTAGATACGTTGCTTCAGGACCTGCTAACAGCTTTAGTCAATCAGGCAGAAAAGCACGCCGATACTGTCATGCCTGGCTTCACCCATTTGCAAACAGCACAGCCCGTTACGCTAGGTCATCACTTGATGGCCTACTATGAAATGTTCAGCCGCGACCGCAGCCGCTTATGTGATTGTCGTAACCGCTTAAACGAAAGCCCCCTTGGGGCCGCTGCGTTAGCTGGGACCAGTTTTCCATTGGACCGCGACATGACAGCGACTAGCCTTGGTTTTAAAAAGCCCATGGCAAACAGTTTGGATGCGGTTAGCGCCCGTGATTTTGCGCTGGAACTGTTAAGCAGCCTTGCCATATCGGCAACCCACTTATCGCGCCTAGCCGACGAAATTGTTTTATGGGCAACTGCGCAGTTTAGGTTCATCACACTATCGGACGCTTTTTCAACCGGGTCCAGTATTATGCCGCAAAAGCGTAATCCAGATGCTGCCGAATTGATCCGCGCGAAAGTGGGTCGCATTCAAGGGGCGCTTATCGGTTTAATGACCGTGATGAAGGGCTTACCCCTAGCTTACAGCAAAGATATGCAAGAAGACAAAGAACCCGTTTTTAAGGCTGTAGATGATTATGAGCTGTGTGTCAGCGCCATGACGGGTATGATCAACGACTTGAAACCAAACACAGCTGTGATGGCAGCCGCAGCGGGCTATGGTTTTTCAACCGCAACTGATCTTGCCGATTGGTTGGTGCGGGTTCTTGCAATGCCCTTTCGCGATGCCCACCACGTGACAGGCACACTGGTCAAAATCGCCGAAGATAAGGGTTGCGGCCTATCGGACCTTAGCCTAGCCGAAATGCAGGCGATTGAAACCCGTATCACTGATGATATTTTTAACGTGCTAAGCGTTGAGGCCTCGGTCGCGTCACGCACAGCCTTTGGCGGCACAGCCCCTGATAATGTACGCACCGCAGTGAAGGCCGCCAAGCAGGAGCTAAACCTATGATCAAAAAACTGTGTCTAATAGCACTTATAACCACGGGTATTATCAGCATCACCGCCTGCGGTAAAAAGGGGGATTTAAAGCCACCACCAGGGTATGAAAATCCACCGACACAAAACAGCTTAACTAAACCTGTAACATAAGGCTTTATTTATGGACCATTTTCATTATCAAAACGGCAGACTGGCCTGCGAAAATGTAAAACTAGACGATATTGCCGCTGCTGTCGGCACACCTGTTTATGTCTATTCTAATGCAACATTAAAGCGCCACTATACTGTATTTCGCAATGCTTTTGATGGCTTAGATGCTCTCGTTTGTTTTGCCGTAAAAGCCAACAGTAACCAAGCCGTGCTTGCGACTCTTGCCCATGAGGGCGCAGGCGCCGATGTTGTTAGCGAGGGGGAGCTTAAACGTGCCCTTATGGCTGGCATCCCAGCAGAGCGTATCGTTTTTTCGGGCGTAGGCAAAACCCCCCATGAGATGCGCTTAGCCTTAGAAGCAGGCATCAAGCAATTCAATGTGGAAAGCGAAAACGAGCTAAAGGTTCTAAGCCGTGTTGCTACAGATATGGGTAAAACTGCCCCAGTTTCCTTGCGCATTAACCCTGATGTTGATGCCCAAACCCACGCGAAAATTTCAACGGGTAAATCAGAAAATAAATTTGGTATCCCTTGGCAACACGCCAAAAATACCTATGCCCTGATCAAAGCGCTACCCAGTGTCAAAGCCGTGGGGGTGGATATTCATATTGGTTCCCAGCTGACTGATTTAACCCCATTTCGGGCTGCATTTGAGAAAACCGTTGCTTTGGTTCGTGAACTCCGTGGACTTGGCCATAATCTTAAACATATTGATCTTGGCGGCGGCCTTGGTATTCCCTATGAACCAGGGGCTGCCACCCCACCGAACCCTAGCGCTTATGGTGATATGGTCAAAGACGTACTAGGGGACCTAGATTGCAGTATTATTCTGGAGCCTGGACGTTTAATAGCTGGCAATGCTGGAGTTTTACTGACACAGCTTATTTATGCTAAGCGAGGTGCTGAGCGGACTTTTTATATCCTAGACGCTGCCATGAACGACCTAACCCGCCCTGCGCTGTATGATGCTTATCATGATATTATCCCTGTTGAGAAATCAAAAAATGGTGCCGCAACACACTTGGCTGATTTTGTTGGCCCCGTGTGTGAAACTGGTGATACTTTTGCAAAAAAACGCGAAACAACGCACTTAACCGAGGGTGACCTTCTAGCGATAAAATCAGCTGGGGCATACGGCGCTGTGATGTCATCAACCTATAATTCGCGGCCCTTAATAGCCGAAGTTTTAGTGGAAGGGGATCAATATTGCATAATTCGCCAGCGTCAAAGTGTTGAGGAGTTAA
>JABABO010000107.1 GCA_014238195.1 Kordiimonadaceae bacterium
ACACACAGCATAGAAGGGGTATTGATCGTCGCACCCGTAAATATGCCTTCAATCAACTTGCCCCCTTTGGTCATACGGAATATTTTAGGCATAGGCCAAGGTGGTGTGTAGCTTTCAAGACGTGCAACAGCACGCGGTGACAATATAATCACGCCGTGGGCCGCTTCACCGCCCAGCACTTTTTGCCAACTATAGGTCGTGACATCAAGCTTGTCCCAAGGCAAATCCATCGCAAAAGCTGCCGATGTCGCATCACAAATTGTCAGCCCTTCACGGTCCGGTTTAATCCAATCTGCGTTAGGAACTTTAACGCCAGACGTGGTGCCGTTCCAAGTGAAGACAACATCACGGTCTGTATCGACCTCAGCAAGTTTAGGCAAGTCACCATAATCAGCAGTGAAGGTGCGGGCATCGCTCAATTTCAATTGCTTTTGAATATCAGTAACCCAGCCAGCGCCGAAGCTTTCCCATGCCAGCACATCGACACCGCGTGCACCAAGCAGGGACCACAGGGCCATTTCAACCGCACCCGTATCTGAACCCGCAACAATACCAATACGGTAATCGTCAGGCACACCCAGAATGCTACGGGTTTTATCAAGCGCAAGTTTTAATCGGTTTTTCCCAGGTTTTGAGCGATGGGAGCGCCCAAGCAAAGCATTGCTAAGGGAATCAGGTGTCCAATCAGGACGTTTGGCACATGGCCCAGATGAAAATTCTGGACGCAGCGGCGCCATTAAAGGCTTATTCATGTAGCTATCCTTACAGATAGGCGTATCTCGTTGGGGAGATATGGCCCAGTTAAATTTTGTCTGGTCTTGCAGCCAGCGCCCCTAGTGGGAGGGGATACCCAGCGCGGACCATACGCCGATTATTAAGGATGTCAATTAAATATAAAATTTTGTAATGGTTCAGATATTAAAGCCATCGCTTAATCCCCAGTGATAAACCTGACGATGATAAACCTGGCGATGTTTACAGCCTTTCATAGAGTGCCTGACATATTGATTAAGGTAGAATTAATATTGACAGTTTAAAAGCGTCATTATATACAGCTATAAGGTAATAGTAATATATATTTTAAGTGTTAGATTAACGCTATGGTTTTTTGCATATAGTGATGTTAATTCAAGCATTTATAGCGAGACCAATAAATAATGATTTCATTATTTATTGATAAGTCGAACCGGCACAAATACTTATAGCCAAATAAGGTGACCAATATTCACCGCAATTGGCTATATAATGCGGGAACATACCATTAGGGTTATTTAAATGCAAATATAAGCCGTTTAAAATAAAAATTCCCGTTAACAACAGTAATTTATAATTATTTTAAAATCAGCTTAAAATATGGGGTTAACATCTCTAAATTTAGCATCAATGATCAACATACACAATTACAAGGCAGTGATGAAATCTAATAAGAGCGCAGGACTATGACGATCACATTTTATAACACCAAAAAAGCCACGGTGGAAGAAAACGCCACTGGCATTGTCTTTAAACTTGGAAGCCAAAATTGATGGCGGTAACGCAGATCAGTATATTACATACAGCATTGGGAGCGATACGTTTGATGGCGGTCAAGATTTTAACAAATTCACTGTTGATAGCGATACGGGGGAGCTGAGATTTAAGTCTGCCTACTATACCGATAATGACACAGGTAGCGATAGTAACTATGATGTGGTCGTCACCGCGACCAATACTAATACCGGTGATACAAAAACCCATAACTTAACAATCACTGTCACCGACGAAATTGAGACCTATATAGTCAATGAATATTTACCCTCATATGAACTCTCCAGCCTGAACGGAAATAATGGTTTTGTCATCAATGGTATTGATGGTGACGATTATAGCGGTGTTTCTGTATCTTCTGCGGGGGATTTCAACGGCGACGGTTATGATGATATTATCATTGGGGCGCATAGGGCTGATACTCCAATCCACGGTGGTGCTGGTTCTGGTGAAAGCTATGTGGTGTTTGGTAAAACCACTGGCTTTAATGATGTCTTAAAACTCTCCAGCCTTGATGGCAGCAATGGCGTTATACTGAAGGGTTTTAGTGCTCAGGCTTTTGCTGGTCGCAGCGTCTCTGGTTCTGGCGATATTAATGGCGATGGCTATGATGACGTGATCATCGGCTCATATGAGGCTCGAAGTAAGGGTGAACCCTATGTGGTGTTTGGTTTCAATAATGATCCAGATACAGGAGGCGCCATTATACCAGACATTGTGTTAAACACCCTTGATGGCACTACTGGTTTTACCCTGAGAGCGATTGATCACGAAGACTACAGCGGATTTTCCGTATCAAATGCGGGCGATGTCAACGGCGATGGGAATGACGATATTATCATTGGCGGTTGGAAGGCTGATCCAAATGATCTGGGTCAGGCTGGTGAAGCCTATGTGGTGTTTGGTGCGAGCGGAGTGTTCGAGTCTGTAATTGAACTGTCCAGCCTAGACGGCGATAATGGCTTTAAGCTTAGTGGTGAAGAATCATCTGATTTTGCTGGTATCAGCGTTTCCAATGCGGGCGATGTCAACGGTGATGGCTACGGCGATATTATCATTGGAGCATCTGGTTCCAGCGCGGGAAGAAATGGAGCAGGTGAAAGCTATGTGGTATATGGGGCCAGTGGTGGGTTTGATAGCACGATTGAGCTTGCCAGCCTCGATGGCGGTGATGGTTTTAGAGTGGTGGCAGCGAGTAAAATTAGCGAAAGTGGTCGGTCCGTATCTAGCGCGGGTGATGTCAACGGCGACGGTTATGATGACCTGATCATCGGGGCACCAAATGCAACCATAGTCCCAACAGACAAAAATTCAGACGTTATTGGCAAAAGCTATGTGGTATTTGGCGGCGCAGATTTAGGCGCATTCGTTCACCTTGAAACACTTGGCAGTAACAATTACGGTTATCCGACAGGCGATGGTCTTGATGGCAGCAATGGTTTTACGATCATCGCAACCAGTACGAATATTCGATTCGGGATTTCTGTATCAAGTGCTGGGGACCTGAACGGTGATGGCTACGACGATCTAATTATCGGGGATGACTATTTCCCGGGGGGAGATAATGCGGTTGCGACTAAACCGGGTGACAGTTATGTGATCTTTGGCTTTAATAATACCCTTGTTCCTGAACTAGAATTATCAAGCCTAGATGGCAACAATGGTTTTAACCTAAGTGGCATTCTTCCCGATGACCGTAGCGGTCAAAGTGTCTCAGGTGCTGGGGATGTCAACGGTGATGGCTACGACGACCTGATCATTGGAGCATATACAGCAGACCGCGATGGCGATATTAATATAGGCGAAAGCTATGTGGTGTTTGGGGGATATTTACTGGGCGGTCATCCATTACATATCATAGAACCAGTTAATTCAAACGGTGATAATGGCTCGGTGACCGAGGATACTAATCTAACCGTGGATGGTACTCTAATTGCCTCAGGCTCCCTTAATGTAGATGACCCAGAAGGCAAAACAGACGCAGATTTTTCATGGTCAGTATCCGATCCTGCTTATGGTACCGCTACCATCGATACTAATGGTGATTGGACATTTACCTTAGACAATGATCTGGATCTAGTCCAAAGCTTAGGGGCTGGTAAGACCCTTGGAGACAGTTTCACAGTTTATGCAGATGGCGATGGCCATAAAGCTAGCCAGCTTATCACCATCACAGTCACGGGTATCAATGATACACCAACGATTAATGGCCCCACAGAACGTGCGTTGACCGAAGGCGACACAATCTCCGCAACAGGCACGCTGACGATTACGGACCCAGATGACGGCGAAGACGTGTTTATCGCAGACACCCTTCTAGGCACCTACGGCAGCTTGGAAATAACCTCGGCGGGGGTTTGGACCTACGGCTTAAATAACGACACAGGGGCTGCTGTGCATACTCTTGCCGACGGTGTCATTGCATACGACACCGTCACGGCCAGCGCCAAGGACGGCACAACACAAGATATCACCATCCAGATAACAGGTGTGGATGATGAACCCACTGTCGAAGGTACTTTCACGGGCACAGTGGTTGAAGATAGTGATTTAAACGGGACAGCGACAGGCGCCATTACCATCACCGATCCTGATCAGGGGGATACCCCGCCTTCTTTTGGCGATACAACGACCCCGATCTCGGGCGCATATGGTTCGCTCACCCTGACAGGCGAGACTTGGACCTATGTGCTTGATGACAGCAAAGTTCAATTCCTTGATGAGGGTGTGAGCAACAC
>JABABO010000256.1 GCA_014238195.1 Kordiimonadaceae bacterium
AATATATGTATGGCCACACTGTCGCTTTGGGAACTGGGACTGACTTCTCACGCTTTCTATCTGCCATAGCTAAAAAATCTATTTATTATGATCCTGGAATCAAGGTTGAGAACATCAGCACACGACCGAAAGCAAAAAAGCGTAGTCAATTCAGAATAAAATCAAAGCATATACCAGAGCTGTATGAAACAATGGATATTGTTAACTTCAAAACTACATAAAAAATTGCGATCCTTCACCAAAGTCTATGCGATTAATATCCGCATCAAAGCCATCATCATCTGTAATAGTTCCAATCTTATCTGACAGTAACCGATTTATCAGATTGCAACGACTGTCAGCTGAAGTCTGAACTAATATACCTCAATAACTTTACCCAAATAAGCTTAAACGATAGATAGAACCCCGTCCCCTGTTGCGTATGATTTTAGCGCGTGTGATATTACTTTGGTGAAACAACCATAATCATTTGGCGGCCTTCCATTTTGGGGCGCGCTTCAATCTTTGCATCAGCCTGACAATCTTCAACCACACGTTCCAGCACTTGCATGCCCAGCTCTTGGTGAGCCATTTCGCGGCCACGGAAGCGAATGGTGACTTTTACTTTGTCGCCGTTACCGATGAACTGATGAATTTTTTTCAGTTTAACATTATAGTCATGCACATCAATACCAGGGCGCATTTTAATTTCTTTCACGTCCTGAGTCTTTTGCTTTTTGCGTGCGAGATTGGCTTTTTTCTGCTGTTCGTACTTGAACTTGCCATAATCGAGAACCTTGCACACAGGGGGTTCTGCGTTCGGTGATATTTCGACAAGGTCCATGCCGCTTTCGCGTGCTATTTCAATGGCACGGTTTGTTGGTACGACACCGTGGTTTTCTCCTTCTGCTCCGATCAATCGTACATTTTCGCTGCGAATTAGATCGTTTACGCGGGGTCCTTCGTGTTTTGGACGTTCCGCAAATTGCCCTTTACGTATGTTAGGTCTCCTATTTCTTGTTTCTGTTCTTTTGCCTTAACGGCTTTTAGTCAAACTCTCAACCCTATGTGAGAGTCGCGGCAAACTATAACGATATCCATGCCTGAAAGCGAGTGTGTTTCTAAGTGCCATCCACTTTCAGGCTTTTTTATGGGCTCAAGTGTGTCTATTTAGCACGTTGGTCTATTGAGCGCGATGACCTATTTAGCACGATGATCAGGGGGCGTAGCTTCTTGCACCAAACTTGCTACCGCATCATCTAGGTCAACAACGCTTTGATGTTTGCTGCCTAAGCGGCGGATCGACACCTGATTGCTTTCAGCTTCACGCATACCAACCGCTAAAATCGCTGGAACTTTCGCATGGCTGTGTTCGCGGACTTTGAAGTTAATTTTTTCGTTTCGCAGGTCAGCTTTCGCACGCAAGCCAGCGGCTTTTAGCTTGGTAAGGACCGCCTCAGCATAGTCATTGGCATCACTAATAATCGGTGTAACAACCGCCTGTGTCGGGGCAAGCCATAATGGCATACGCCCAGCATAATGTTCGATCATAATACCAAGAAACCGCTCTAGCGTGCCTAAAATAGCCCGGTGCAACATCACAGGGCGGTGTTTTTGCCCGTCTTCGCCTATATAGGTGGCATCCAAACGCTCGGGCAGCACAAAATCAAGCTGCAAAGTCCCACATTGCCAAGTGCGACCGATCGCATCGGACAAATGAAATTCCAGTTTCGGGCCATAAAAAGCCCCTTCACCAGCGGCATATTCAAAGTCAATATTCGCCTCACCCAAGGCATCGGACAAGCCTTTTTCTGCTTTGTCCCAAGTCGCATCCGTACCAGCGCGCACATCAGGCCGGGTCGCTAGCAGAACTTTAAAGTCTGGGAAGCCAAGGTCCGCATAAATTTCAGAAAGCAAGGCACAAAAAGCAACCGATTCGCTGGTGATTTGATCCTCGCGGCAAAAAATATGCGCATCATCTTGGGTCATTTGACGCACCCGCATCAAACCGTGCAGAGCGCCGTGGGCCTCGTTGCGGTGGCAACAGCCAAACTCAGCAAACCGCAACGGCAGGTCACGGTAGCTTTTTGTGCCTTGCTTAAACACCTGCACATGGGCAGGGCAGTTCATAGGTTTTAGCGCCATCAATTTGGCACTGCCTGAAATCACCGGGGCATCGGTTTCGGTGCTTGGCACTTCATCGGGTACCACAAACATGTTTTCACGAAATTTATCCCAGTGGCCAGACTGTTGCCAAAATTTACTATCCAAGACTTGTGGGGTTTTAATTTCAAGGTATCCCGCACCCTGCAACTTGCGGCGAATGTAGTTTTCAAGCGCCAGCCAGATCGTGTAGCCTTGTGGATGCCAGAAGACCGAACCCTGTGCTTCTTCTTGCAGGTGAAAAAGGTCCATCTCGCGCCCTAACTTACGATGGTCGCGTTTTGCGGCTTCTTCAAGCCGGTGCAAGTAGGCCTTTAATTCTTTTTTGTCCCGCCAGCATGTCCCATAAATGCGTGTGAGCATGGCATTTTTGCTGTCGCCGCGCCAATAAGCGCCCGCCACTTTCATTAATTTAAACGCATCCCCCAGCTTTTTGGTTGATGGCAAGTGTGGGCCGCGGCACAGGTCCATCCAATTGCCTTGGCAGTAAACTGTTATGGTCTCGCTTGGGGGTAGGTCTGCAATAATTTCGGCTTTATAGCGTTCACCAATCGTTTTAAAGTGAGCAATAGCATCCGCGCGGTCCCACTCTTCGCGGGTTATGGTTTCATCGCGCTCGACGATCTCATGCATGCGCTTTTCAATAACACCGAGATCGTCCTCGGTGAACGGTTTATCACGGGCAAAGTCATAATAAAAGCCATCTTCGATATTAGGTCCGATTGTTACTTGTGTGCCTGGGAAAAGCTCCTGCACGGCTTCGGCCATTATATGAGCACAGTCATGACGCAGCAAGTCCAGCGCCCCTTGATCCTTGCGGGTCATAATCGATACATCACAGTCACGTGTGATCGGGCGGGACAGATCCCACATTTCACCGTTAACATGGATGGCAATCGCAGCTTTTAAAAGCCCAGGTCCAATGTCCGCGGCCAAATCAGTCCCCGTAACAGGCCCATCAAACGTGCGCACGCTACCATCGGGCAGGCGCAGGTTAACGGGTTGGGCATTGAAATTGCTATCAGTCATTGGTCTTAATCCATACTTATGGTTAAAGTGTTGAAGTTGGCGTGTTACGAGGCTAAAGGAAACATGTCAAGCAAAGCCTATGAAATTGGGTCTTGAAGCCCGCGTTTCTTTGCTATTATTGTGCAAATTTAGACACAAATCGGTACTAAGTGATATAGTATCATTAGGAAAAATATCAGATATGAGCGAACTGCCAAACTATATTGAAACATCACACGGGACAAAAATCGCTTATCACCGTATCCCTTATCACCATATCCAAGGGGCTGGGCCAGGTATCGTTTGGCTGGGGGGCTTCATGTCAGACATGAACGGTAGCAAAGCCCTTGCCCTTGAAGCATACGCCAAGCAATTTGGGCAAGCCTATGTGCGGTTTGATTATATGGGGCACGGCCTTTCTAGCGGTGAATTTGCGGATGGAACCATTGGTTTATGGCTAAAGGATGCTCTTGCGATAATTGATCATTTAACATCAGGCCCCCAAATTCTGGTGGGGTCTTCAATGGGGGGATGGTTGGCGCTGTTAGCGGCCAAAGCCAGGCCTAACCGCATTAAAGGCATAATCGGTGTTGCGGCTGCCCCTGATTTTACGGTGCGACACTGGGCAGGTTTATCCAGCACAGACCAAGCAACGATTGTTCGTGAAGGGCGCTTGTTAGTGCCGAGTGACTATGGCCCTGACCCTTATATCTTTACTCATCAGCTTTTTTTAGATGGCTATAAAAACCGTGTGATGAACGCACCGCTGCACCTTGATTTTCCCATCCGTTTAATTCAAGGCATGGCGGACCCTGACGTGCCTTGGCAAACGGCCTTGAACATTGCCAACAACATCACAGGTGATCAAGCAGAGGCAATCTTAATACCAAACGGCGACCACCGTTTGTCGCGCGATGTTGATATCGCACGGTTAATTAGGGTGGTAAAAGCCCTGAGCTGTGAAGTTTAAAATCAAGCGCTTCTCACGATAAGGAACATTCAAATGGCTGGTAAATATTCTAAGCTGAACCGCACACAAATTTATGACTTTTTTGCGCGCTTATCTGAAGATAATCCAAACCCAGTGGGAGAGCTTGATTACGTCAATGAATTCACTTTGCTGGTCGCCGTGGTGCTGAGCGCCCAAGCCACAGATGTCGGTGTGAATAAAGCGACAAAAGCGCTTTGGCCTGTGGCCGATACACCTGAAAAAATGGTTGCCCTAGGTGTGGATGGGTTAAAAGAGTATATCAAAACCATCGGACTTTATAATAGCAAAGCGGAAAATGTGATCAAATTATGCAGGGACCTGATTGATAAGCATGGCTCCAAAGTGCCAGAAACGCGCGAGGAATTGGTCGCCCTAGCGGGTGTTGGCCGTAAAACGGCTAATGTCGTTTTAAACATTGCCTTTGGTCAACCTACTTGTGCTGTTGATACCCATATTTTTAGGGTTTCAAACCGTACAGGACTTGCGCCTGGTAAAAATGTTGATCGTGTTGAAGACGCCTTAATGAAGATAATCCCTGAGCCCTTTAAATATCATGCTCACCACTGGCTTATTTTGCAGGGGCGGTATATTTGCAAAGCCCGCAAACCTGTCTGTGATGCCTGCACGTTGACAGATCTTTGTAAATTTAAAGAGAAAACCTTATAAACTGATTTAACATATAGCCAATTGCGGTGAATATTGATCACCTCATTTGGCTATAAGTATTTGTTACGGTTCGACTTATCCCAAGAGACTTAGCGAATAATGACCTCATTATTTATTGGTCTCGCTATATAGCCAATTGCGGTGAGGGTAGGTGTTACTCCCTCGCCGCAGTTTCTGAGCCCGAAAACAAAATCAAAGTGTTAATGGTTTTCCCTAAAATTTAACTTTCAAATCTGCACCCCAAAACATGGGATCGCTGAGGGAAACAAACGGCGTTCCCAAGGTTGCTGCTGTGAGATTATTCACACCGCTAACATACTGGTTGTCAAACACATTATTAGCGTAAACCCCAACCTCATAGCGCTCATCAGGGCTTGTCCAAGCAGCCCGTAAATCGGTTCTGTTTTCTGCAACACCGACATCAAAGGCGGTTGTCAGTGACAGGTTTCCTTGCCGTAAAGAATCGCTGTTTTCGCGCGTGCTGCTTTGATAGGAATGGGCAATTTGCAAATTCAAACGCCCACCTGTTGATAATTCTTGGCTATAACGCGCCCCAAATACCGCTTGTAAGGTCGGTTCGCCTGTCGGTTCACCAGATAAATCAGTGCCATCGTCTAATGTGCGGTCTTTGAATGTGGCATCAATATATTGTGCATTGGCAAATACTGTCAAATTTTCGCTCGGTTGCCAATTTGATTGTACATCAATGCCCCAGGCTTGGTCATCGCTCGTATCAACCACATATTGCGGTACTGCACTGCCCGCAAATGTGGCAAGACGTAAGGCTTGCTTTTCCTTATAAACATAACGAAAGCCTGATACATTTAGGGTTAATTTACTGTCAGGGAAAGCTGCTTTGACGCCAATCTCAATGCTTGTCACATCTTCATTGTCAAATTCTGAGGCGATTTGAACGCTGTTAAAGCCACCTGCTTTATAGCCCTTGGTAAATGAAGCATAGGTCAAGACAGTCTCATTGACATGGTAATCAACGACCAAGCGGGGGCTAAAATTGCTCCAATCCCGCTCAAGCACGCAGGCTACACCTTCCGTAACGGTGACACCATTATCACAGGGGGCACCAGCAAGTTCCGATTGATCAAAGATTAAATCAAACTGAAAGTCTGAGGGCGAGGTTCCTGCTAAGGCAAGCAGCCCTTGATCCTCCAATGCAGCCAAAGTTGCATCAAGTTCTGGTGCTTCTCGTGGCCCATTCAGCCACTGAAATTCTTTATCATCACGGGTGTAACGCCCCCCAAATGTCACATTCAAGCGCTCATTCACTGCCCAAATAGCGTCCCCGTAAATGGCATAAGCGGTCGTTTTGCCTTCATTGAAAACAGCTTCACGCCAACCAGCACCAAACAGTGTTGCAGGGACGCCAAAGGGAATGAGCAAACCATTTTCTAAAGCAGAAAAAGGTGTCCCAAGGCCAATATTACCGAGCGTAGTATTAACGGTGTCAGTATATGTAAATGTATCGCTGACTTGATGCGCGTCTTCACTGTAATAGCTGGTTCCTACGATCCAATTCACAGGCCCTGTTTCACCCGCAAGCTTAAATTCTTGATACCAGCTTTCGTTGCTTTCAACGTTATTGGTATCAAAATACAAATCGATGCGGTTGGTGCCGTCTTCGTCTTCGCGGTTACGGGTTTGAAATTCCCGCCATGATGACGTTGACGTAAATATAATGTCACCAAAATCATGATTGAGGATCAATGATAGTTCATCAAGATTTCTGCTTTCGCCGTTCTCTACAACGTCATTAAAAACAGGGGCTGAAAAAGGGTCTAAATAGGTCGCAGGTTCAACAGGCACTGGGGGCTGGGCTGGTGCGTCTGGAACAGCAACAATGCCAATGGCTGGGCGGGCATCTTGATCTAGGTCATCATGGGTCCAAGTGATTGTTAAATCGGTTGCCTCAGTAGGGTCCCAGCGCAGGGCGGCCCGTGTTGCCCAACTTTTTTCTGTGCTCAGGTCTTCGCCTGTAGCGGTATCTTCAAACAGTCCGTTACGCTTATTATATAATCCATTTACCCGCAGGGCTAAACTGTCAACGATTGGTATGTTGATGGTCCCCTCAACACGGCGCTTGCCATAATTTCCCAAACGTCCTGTCACCTGACCTTCAAATTCCTGTGTCGGCTTTTTGGTGATCACTGCAACCGCACCAGCCGCAGAATTACGCCCAAACAGGGTTCCCTGCGGCCCCTTTAGAACCTCGATGCGTTCAATATCCCCAAACGACAGAACAGCAGACCCCGAACGCGCCGCGTATACACCATCAATATACACACCGACAGCAGGCTCGGTCCCCACACCAAAATCAGATGTGTTAATACCCCGAATTTTATAGCGGGGTTGCGTGGGGCTTGATGCACCGACTTCCAAACCTGGTATAAATTGGCTGACATCGCTAATATTATCTGCGGCTAAGTCTGCAAGAAATTGATCATCAACCACTTGCATTGAAATGGGGACGTCTTGGACGTTTTGTTCCCGCTTTTGCGCGGTTACAACAATTTCATCAACGATTGTTTGAGCCGAAACAAGCGTCGGCGCCCCTAATGCTATAGAGGCTGTTGTCAACAATAAACTTGATTTCATACGGCACCTAGAAGTAGCAAAAAGCATTTGATAGCCCCCTATATTATGGTTAATTTTTTATCAGTGTGATAGTTAAACAGAAAATGCTATGTTTGAAAACAGAAAAATTTTCACTTTTTATATTATATTCATATCTTACTGGTAAAAACAGGAATTATCGGCTAGCTAAAGGCTATATAGCGAGACCAATAAATAATGATCTTATTATTTATTGATAAGTCGAACCAACATAATAGCGAGACCAATAAATAATGATCTTATTATTTATTGACAAGTCGAACCGACATAAAAGCGAGACCAATGAATAATGATTTCATTATTTATTGATAAGTCGAACCGACACAAAGACTTATAGCCAAATGAGGGGATCAATATTCACCGCAATTGGCTATAGTGATGGGGATACTGAATTGAATTTTTTGCAATCAAAGCCTAGAATTAAACCACGTCAAGCACGTGCGCAAGACAGGATTCGTCGTATTTTAGAAGCGACATATGCGCTGTTGGAAAACGGCGAAGAGGTTACCACAAGTTCAATAGCTGATCACGCGCATATCCCTGTTGGGTCTATTTATCGGTATTTCCCCAATATTTTGAGTATTTACCGCGCCCTGTTTGAAGAATTAAACGGTAAACTTCGCACCCGCATTCAAGAAACGATGGACGCTGCTAAACCAGATCAAGATTGGGAAGAGTTATTTACTATTATTTTAATGCGGGCCGTTGATCTATACGAATCACGGCCTGCGTACGGCAATTTATTGATGATCATGTCATCGCCGTCACTTCAAGATGTGCGGCAGAATTGTATCAATACGACATCCCAAATATTCAAGGAACGTTGGGCGACAGGTGCTGACGGTTTTCACGGTGGTGACGTTGAAACTGTTGCGGTAACAGCGGCGCATTTTTTCACATTTGTGGAAGAATCTTATTTTGCTTTTAAATATGGCCGTATCGACCAAACGATCTTTACCGAAACAGTGAAGGCGTTAAAAACTTATCTTAGTCTTTATCTAAAGAAGCCCACTTAATTTTTACCGCATGCGCCTTCCATTCCTGCAATCCATGTAGCAATCAAAGCCACCCCTTCTTCATGGCTTAAGGAACGCCCAAGTTCAGGCATCATAACAGCAGGGTTGGTTGACCGCATACGGAATGTGAAAATGGATTCTGCGGGTTTGCCGGGTACAATGTCATATGTGCGGCCCCCAGTGCCAGTACCTGCAGCAATCGGTAATTTACAGACCCCAAGATTAGGGCCATTTGGCGCGGAAGATGATAAGTGCAAGCCAGATGTGTCTGCGGGACCTACGGGGTTGTGACAATGGGAACAATTAATATCAAGATAAGACCTAGCCCGAGCATCTAAGGGAAAATTTATATCGGTCCAGTCGACGTTGACGTGTTGACGCGTGGTGGTCGCCAATAAGATGCCATAGTCTTGCCAAGCGGTTAATTGGTTTTTTTTGCCTGAACTATAGTCAAAATCCTTATTCAGATGTCGTGCTTTAGGGCCAATGGGTTGAATTTCACGGGTGGTTGCGTTGGTCGCATGGCAGCCTGCGCATTGATTTGCATTCGGGATAATATAATTAAAATCATGCTGCGAACCGTCTGGGCTAACAAGCTGCATGGGTTTTACATCGCCAATGCGTTTAAGCGTGGCGTCGGTTTGATCAGTGTTCCAAACATATGGCAAGGCAACCCAGCCACCCATACGGTGCACGAGCAAACGTGTTTCAATCAAGCGATACTCATCTATATTGAAACCAGTTTTTAAAAGGTTTGCTGTTTGATCGGCGGCTTGGGCGATTTGGTGCGCTTCAGCATTTGGTGATTTTACGTGTGGGTAATAAAATGTCTTCGAAAGAATTGTACCGACAGGAAAATCAAATGCGTCCCTATCATGATACTGCGCTAGAACACCTGAAGGAACCCAAACTGTCCTTAATTTATGGGCATAATCAGTAAACAGCGACGAATTTAGATCATACGGAACAACGCCATTTGTTAGCTGCAATGTTGGTTGTCTCACAGTGAACAGATTCCACTGGGATAATAATTTTGGGTTTACGTCCCCATGAAATACCGGCGCGTCAGTCTGCGCCCCACCACATCCAGCCAACAAAAAACACACGATTAAGGTCTTGAAGTACAGGTGCATTATTGTGCTGAAGCCAGATTAACAGCCCCTAATTTTTCAAGGTCACAGCGGTGCATGTCCGATCCATTGCTAGGGTTTTTAAAGCCACCAGGGCCATCAGCATTGATAACATCTGTATCGCCATTATTAATGCAGATACGCAATTTTTCAGGCAGTGCACCATCGACCATTTTATCTTTGTTGACAAATCCATCCCATAAAACATCTGGGAAACTGCCATTAATACCATACAGTGCAGTTTTTAAGGCTTTTAAGTCTAAACCATCTGGGGAATTTCCGCCGCCTGCGAAACGATTATCATAAATATATATCGATTCAGGATACGGGTCATAAGATGGATTGCCTTGACCATCAGCGTAATTGGTCGAATAGACGCTAGAGACAATGATATTCGCCGTTTTATTATCACGAATATCATTATCAAAAATCTCAACAAAGTCATTAGAGTTAATCACAATACCCGAACCCGCAGGAACACTGGCAACGGGTGTGCCCGCATGACCAAAGTTTTCCGTGTTATTTTCATAAACTTCGTTATTGAAAACGCGGGTACGCACGCCTTCTTGCGGTAAATTCGGCATATTAAACACCAAAATTCCGCCCGTATTATTTGTTGCAACATTGTCGTAAACATCCGCGTCTATGGTATTTTCAATTTCAATGCCTGCAACATTATATTCTGCACGGTTTCTGCGCATCACAACATTTTTCGATTGCCCGATATAAAGCCCAGCATCAGACGCACCAATCGCTACATTATCTTCCATCAAAACGTTGGTGGTTTGCACCGGATAAAAACCATAAGCGCCATTTTTTGTGCTAGGCCCTCCTGTCCATTCCGTGCGAACACGGCGGATAATAATATTGTCGCCCTCGGTTACTTTCAGTGCGTCCCCCTTGGTGTCTTCTATCGCCATATCTTCAAGGGTGAAATCACTTGCCGTGACCAACAAACCCTCAGCCCCTGCAATTTGATTTTTAAAAGAAAAAATCGATTTATCCATACCAGCACCGCGAATTGTTACCCCGTCCACCGTTAGGCTTAATCCGCGATCAAAGTGGAACGTCCCTTCGGGAATGGTTATAATATTCCCGGGTTTTGCGTCTAAAAGCTGCATTTGAAACGAGCTTTGAAAATCCGTGTTCGTCGTCGCAGCATCGTCGCTATCATTTTGCGATCCACAAGCCGATAATAAAAATATTAGACCTGTCAGTATAAGTGATGTTGAATATTTCATATGTGTTCCCTTAGCCGCAAATTAATTGGTTGCGAAGATAATATGAAATAATTTCACTTTTTCAACAACAAATAATTTCTCACAGTATTTATAGTGCAAAGTAAGGAATAATGATTCGGCCTTGCTTATGTTTTAAATTATCAAAAAAAGGGCCTGCTTAACACAGCAGACCCTTATGGGACATGGCCTCACTTTATTCGCTTAGACTATTAAGCAAGTACGCTATCAAGGGTGGACGTTACTTCCATAATTACCAAGCAATGTGGGAGGGTTTAAATGATGCCGCTATCCCATGTATCAAGGCGGTTAACCGCCGCATATGACATATTATTAATGCTAATATCGTCTATGGTGAGTATCGCCCCTTCAACGGTAATTGTACCAAGGGCATCACCGTTATGGGCACCGTCTTCAACACCCATTGCAGATTGGTCTGACGTTAATGTTAAAATAGTGTAATCATCAATGTTATCGTTATCACTATCACCATATTCAAAGTTTGTAACAGCGACAGAATGACCAGAGATCACTATTGTGTCGCCTTCGTCAGCATTAAAGTCGGTAATCGTATCATTACCAATACCTTCCACCCAATGATCATGAATATTATCATTGGCCATGGCGACGTCTTTCCAATTCACCTTGCCCCGATCATTGGTATATTCAGCAATAATTTCATCCGTTGCGTTCAGTAGCGGCGAAAAGATAAACTTATCTGCGCCAGCGCCGCCCGTAATGATGTCGTCCCCAGCAATGGTATCAACGCCAGGTTCGCCCGTATCACCAAGGGATATGATGCGATCATCACCATCGCCGCCTGTAACAGTATCTTCACCCAGTGAAATATAAAGGCGGTCATCGTTTGCGCCGCCATCAATGATGTCGTCCCCGCTGCCATCTTTCACACCATCATTACCTGCGCCAGCGGTGATACTATCATCGCCAAAGCCTGCATTAATACGGTCATTACCGTCACCAGCATCAATGGTGTCATTACCGCCAAGCGCCGCAAAACCATCATTATTTTCTGTGCCGATCAGTGTATCTGCCAGTTCGGTGCCTTCAAATTCATTATCGAGCGGCTCGCGTTCACGGCGACCGCCGCCGCGTGGTCCGCCATGTGGTCCGTTATGTCTAGGCATATGTATCTCCTGCGTCTTAATTTATGTTGTCTGCATTTTGGTTTCTTAAAGTCAGGTCCAATTTAGGACCGATATATCAACTACGCTTATGGTTTTATTTTATTCCAAAAAATTTTTCTTTTTTTTGCGCCAATAGTTTCAGGAGCTGATCATCATTAATTTTCAGCATATTTTGTGTTGCACGATCAATGACGTTCGGCTCTTCCTCACCTGCAGGGCGGTATGCATCTGCTGGAATATCAGTAGGCGCAGGCGCCTTAGCGACGACACGCCAAGCACGATCGTCACGGCAGGCGAGCTGTTGCTGTCCATCATCAACATAAGTCCGGCAAAGCTGTCCATCATTGTTAACATAATTATCGCTAATGTTGATAATACCATTTCCTGATAAACTATCAAGGGCATTTACGATTCGTATGTTAGGAGCCCTAGATGCGTTAGGGGACGATTGATTAAAAATTCCAGCGCTGAAGATAATTGCAACAAAAAAAGATGCCGCCACAGCAACGGGAATCGCCCGACTGCCCATGCGCGCAAAAAAACTGGTGGGTTTAATAAACCGTTGCTGAGGTGTCGTGGGTGGAGAGCGAAACGTAAGCACATTATCAGCAGCGCTTGGTTGATTATTGCCTTGCTGGGAATCAGCACCCTCCCTCAACATATTCAATATTTTTTCTGGCATGGGGGTTTCTAATGCGTGGGCAAAGGCTTGATCAATTTCAGCTTTTAAAGCGAATTGCCGTGCAAGTTCAACCTTTATAATCGGATCACGGTCGCGTGCTGCTTCCACCCGTTTCATGTCAGACGCCCCTAATTCACCGTCTACATAAGCCATGATGTCCACCTTTGATGGCGCGGTGTTTTTGTCATCTTGATTATGGGTCATTGTAAAACTCCTTTGCCGGGCATATGGTCTAGGATATCTGATTGTAATTTTTGCCTTGCTCTTGATAAGCGGCTCATCACTGTGCCGACGGGCAGGTCAAGCATTTCTGCTGCTTCTTTATAGCTATGCCCGCTTACAAGAACCAGGGCCACAACTCTGCGCTGGTCTTCAGGCAATTCGCGGATTGCTGCTAGCACAGTTTGTGTCATGATTTTTTGTTCCATTTTCACACGGCCATCTTCGCCCATGACATGTACCTCATCGTCTAATACTGAATGCTGACCTCTGCGGCTGGCTTTTCGCATTTCATCAATCCATATGTTTTGTGCAATTTTAATAAGCCAGCTCGTGAGTTGATAACTTTGGTCATACTGATGGCTGCGTTCTAAGGCGCGCGCCACAGCGCTCTGCATCAAATCATCACCATCTGCGATATTACCAGTTAAACCAATGGTAAACCGCCGCAGTTGCGGCAAAACTGCCAAAATACTCTTACCCATATTTGTCATAATTTGACTAATACCATTTATTCTCTCGCAAATTTATGCACATTAGACTTATACTACGTGCCTGAGGATATTTTATTCCCAACATTTATGGAATATTTTATGAGCCAACGACGTATTATATTTATAAAGGCTTTCATAACCGCCCGAAATAGGAAAAACGTCTGATGAAATTTAATTGTAAAATCATAACATTGTTTTTGGTTGCAGTTATTTTTCTACCTCCTGCCCATTTATTTGCCCAAGGCCGACCAGGAGGGGGAGGTCCAAGTGGCGGAGGGGCCCCAGGTGGTATGGGCGGCCCCAGCGCACGGCCAAGCGGCGGCCATAGCGGCACAGGTAGCCGTGTACGCCAGCGCCAAAACCGCCAACAACAAGGCCAAGCCCGCGAACAACGCAGTCACCCAAACGCTAATACAGGACCACCTCTGCCACGACGATTTGAACGTAGCCATAAATATCTAACTAAACACCGCCTCGAGTATGTCCGTTTAAAAGACACTGAGAAGCTCGCCCGCAGCGGCGAAATTATCGCGACAAATATTACTGCGTCTAACCTACGCATGGCGAAACGTTTTGGCTTTACCTTCAAACGTGAGACTAAATTACCCTTGATGGGGATTACGCTTACGGTTCTCACACCGCCACAAAAACTAAATTTAACACAGTCACTGGCCCTCATACGTAAGTTTGATAAACGGGGCCACTATGAAGCCAATGCTGTTTTTGAAGCCTCCTCATCTAAGATAAGTAGCACTAACACTGATCCAAAGAACATTGGCCTAAATATTCAGCCACCAGAAAAGACACAGACTAGCTTCACAGTTGGCGTTATTGATACTGGCGCAAATGCCAATCATCCTAGCTTGAAAACCACCACTATCTCCCAGCAAAATTTTGGCAGGGGAAAAGCGACAACACCACGTGATCATGGTACTGCTGTTTCGGCGCTGATCTCGGCTCATGGGCAAGCAAACATCTTGCTTGCTGATGTATTTTCTGGTGAGGCGATGTTTGGGGATGCTGAATCGATAGTTCAAGGGTTAAATTGGTTAGCAGTGCAGAATGTTAAAACAATAAACATGAGCTTAAACGGCCCAGACAGTCCGTTATTAAAGTTAGCGATTGAGCATCTAATAAATACTGGTTTCACGATCGTTGCTGCTGTGGGCAATCAGGGCCCTGATGGCCCACTCCCTTTTCCCGCCTCTTATACAGATGTGATCGGTGTCACAGCGATAAATAACAAAGGTGCGATCTATAAGAAAGCAGGGCAAGGCCCCTTTGTTGATATTGCGGCCATCGGGGTTAATATCAAAGCGGCACAAATGAAAGGCAATTCACGTGTGAGCGGCACGTCATATGCTACACCTTTTGTTTCCGCATTTCTTGCTACACATCATTCCGAGGGTGAAAACTTAAACCCTATGGAACTGCTCACGAAGAACAGCAAAGACATGGGTGAAAGCGGTAGGGACCCAATTTATGGTTTGGGAGTGTTAACACCATAAACAGCAACCTATTTTGAAATTTGAAATAGTCACAGAGTTTACGAGCGTGGCTTGACTGTCGCTTGTAGAATATAGACCATAATAGCATCCTTGCCAAAACGGCGATCCGCATAAAATTGCAAATAAGCCGCAACAATATCGGGATCTATGGGTCTGTTGACACTGAAACGCTGTTTAGCAAGCGACGTTAGCGCGATGGAAAAATCGCTTCTGATTTGTGGAATGCGCGTTGATATGTTTGTATAATCTGTTTTTTCAGCCAGTTCAACCGTCACCAATATTGATGCCATTCCCTTCAAAACACCCTTTTTCATCAAGGCCACTTCAAAAGGGGCCAGCGCTATATTACTAAGCGCAACAACGCCTTGTTCCTGTTCTTCATCCTGCGCCTGTAATGGCTGCGATAAAGTCAATCCCCATATTGAAACCATAACCCAAAAGAAAAATTGACGAGTCATCTCTCTGCCTTTCATTACTGTTTCAAATGTATTTTCCATTTTAATACCGATGGACTCATATAACCAATTGCGGTGAATATTGATCACCTTATTTGGCTATAAGTATTTATGTCGGTTCGACTTATCCCAAGAGACTTTGCGAATAATGATTTCATTATTCATTGGTCTCGCTATAGTGAGGTCTTTCATTAAAGAAAACGTTAACTCAGTCCATCCCTCTGAAGTGACACAAACACTATGATGCAATATGCAATATTTGATGCAATATGCCATTTTAAATGATGCGTTATGCAACAATTATAGCACTTTCCGCCACTCAAAAATATGAAAAAGTTGTAACCTGCTGTTTTAATTAAACTTTAAAAAAATACACAAAACTGGTATGCTTCTTGTATATTATTAGTCACCTCTCGAGAAGGGGAGTGAGAATGGGTTTTGTAACACTCGACCCCCAATCGTGCACCTGTTCTCGCGCTCCCCTCGAGAGGCCTTCACCGAATTTCAAATAGATGCGCAACTCTCTCAGTTGCAATGGCGATCATATCCGCCGCATTATTCCATATGGATAAGACGTTCTTTATAGTCCTGATGGTCTTCATAGTCTTGGCGGCTTGCTTTAGAAAAACCCACCCGTGGACGGTGGGCCTGCAGAAAGGCGCTGCAAAGCGAGAGTATAACCTGCTATTTGGTTTTGCACCCGCGTTGATACGGTGCCCCCAGTTTGTGAAGCGCCATCAAGTAATGACTGCTTTATAGGATCATACGTTAACGAGCGATAGGCCCGCTGAACCGTAGAAATCGCATTATCGAGCAGCCCTAAAACATATTTTGCTGTTTTGGCATCATTCAAATGCAAAGCCCCTTCTAGTTTTAAGCCAAAAGCACCCCCTAGGTCTTCCTCAGGCGGGATGTCATCCAAAAGCCCTAAAACATAATCCTTGGGCAGCAACTTCAAATCATTCAGGCCAATGCGCGTTAATAAATCTTGCCCCTCAGCACCTGGGATGAAATCAATACTGTTATCTTGATCATCAAGGGCGAATTTGATTTTATCGCCTTCTGTGGTGCTTGACACTGTCACATCCAATTTAGAAAAAGCCGCCACCCTGATTTTACGGGCTATATCGTCAAATGTATCGCCGTCCTCAAGGGTTATTTCTTTTTTCCTGCCACCATCAATACTCATATAGAAATGGTCGCCGACTTTCGCAGATGTTTGGGTCTGAATGTCATAAGCCTCAGCCGCGCCAAGGGTTCCACGCGGTAGGCCAAGCGTTGACAAAACACTGCTGCCTTGATCGGTGAATGCAACACCCGCCACATCATGCTTAGATAAACCTTCACCAAACTGTTCGCTATCTTCAATTGCTCCTGTAGCCCCAGCAACGCGCATGACAAAACCATCAACAGACCCTTTAGCGTCTTCCCCGCTTAGCGTATCATTTGTAACCCCAGCAAGGTAAACACTGCCATTATTAACCGTTAGGTCATTGATGCGGTCGACACCACTGGTCCCCAAATAGGTGGTATAATCAGCGGATACCGTGGATGTATTATCGGTAAATTTTGTCAGAAAACCATCAAAACCACCCGCAAGTGAGCCATTAACAGTGGCGCTATCGCTGGCATCCAGATCACCGTCCAACGTTGTCCCTGCCACATAAATATCACTGCCATCCACGACAATGCCTGCAATAGACCCCCCTGTGCCAAGCGCACCAAGGTCAATGGAAAAAATTTCTGTGGATAGGTCTGTTGCATCCAATTTACGCAGCACGGCATGGCCGTCCTCTTCGGCTGCGATCAGGATGTTACCATCATTTGCTATGGCTACGGCTTTGACGCTTTCATCTGTTGCAGCACCAATTAATGCGGAGGACATCAAACTACCATCGTTGCCACTGATTTTCAGAACCATGCTATCCGTGCCGCCGCCAAAACTGGACGTCGATGAAATGCCGCCAGACGTATAACCACCAACGATGATATCATCATTGCCATCAACCGCTAGACTTAAGCCTGCCGTTTCTGAAGATGTGTCAAGTTGATAACGAAATTGCTCGCTGCCCTCTTTGCTGTATTTCACCACAAAAGCATCTGTACCCGTTATGACATCGCCGTCATGCAGGGCATTATCACTTTGGCCTGCAATAATAATATTATCCTGACTATCTACAGCAATCGCATAAGCCGTTGCTTCCCCTTCAGCCCCCAAAAGGCGGGAATATACAACAGCGCCTTCGCTATCAAATTTA
>JABABO010000190.1 GCA_014238195.1 Kordiimonadaceae bacterium
CAAGCCTTCGGCCATCAGGGGAATGATGTCATCGACATGGGGGTAGGGATACACATAATGCAAGCGGACCCAAGCCCCGTTTTGGCCGATCTCGCGGGCTAGGTCGGTCATATGAGCGCGGACTTGACGGCCCTTCCATGTCTCTGCCGCATGTTTTAAATCCCCCCCGTAGGCACTGGTGTCTTGGCTGATGATCAACAGTTCCTGCGTGCCAGCTTCCACCAGCTTTTCCGCTTCCCGCAGCACAGCCCGCACAGGGCGAGATTTCAATTTACCACGAAAGGAGGGGATAATGCAAAATTTACAGCTATGATTACAGCCCTCAGATATTTTTACATAACTATAATGGCGCGGTGTCAGTTTCAGCCCGCCAGCAGGCACAAGATGAACGTAGGGGTCATGGGGCCTTGGTGCAGCTTTATGAACCTCACTGACAACGGCTTCATACGCATGTGGGCCGGTGATTGCCAGCACGTCAGGGGCCACTTCGCGGATTAATTCTTCCTCTGGCCCCAAGCAGCCCGTGACAATCACTTTGCCGTTTGCGACCATGGCTTCTTTGATTGCGCTCAGGCTTTCTTGCTTGGCACTATCAATAAAGCCACACGTGTTGACCACAACAACATCTGCCCCGTCATAATCGGCTGCAATGTCATAGCCTTCGCTGCGCAGCTGGGTTAATATCCGCTCGCTATCGACCAGCGCTTTTGGGCAGCCTAGGGATACGAAACCTATGCGAGGGGAGGAAGCACCGTTTGAAGTCTGAACCATTTGGCCTTCCTTGACGGCATTTGCCTGTTCCTCGATAACCTTTTTATGTGTTTCCATCGTGGTGGTTTGTTTGGGGTCAAATTGGTGAATTGTCATATTGTGCCTTGTTTATTTCATCTGATTTCTTGGGTGAAAAATTCGGCGCAGATTGTACAAGAGATAGTTAGATATTGATACCTATCGCTATCGAGATTGTTATTAGCTAATTAAATTGTGCCTACATTTTTCTTTTCTTCTGCACGCTCTTTTCGTTTTTTGATTTGCCATGAAGCATGGTTTTGTATGTGTAACGCACCCATAATTTCGCCAAAAACACCAATTGAAATATCTTCGTTATTTGCGCATTCCGCGACTTCATCAGTGTATACTGCTTCAGGTCGTGCCAAATAAATCATGGAGCCTGTCACTAAAATATTTGGCCGGTTTATGTAATGCGTGAGACCATATATATATTCATCGGTAGCATGAATAATTATTTCACCTGTAAATTTATTTGGGGTAATTGAGTATATATATTCAGTTGAATGTTGTGTCAATTTCCAACGGGCAACATTAGTATGACCATTTAAGGCTTTCTCCCAAAAAGGCCGAATTGAGTTGTGTAAATTTTTTCCCATTACAACATATTCCTTTTTACGGTTAACTTAGATACAAACTCCGCATGGCTTTTTTCTTCAAGTTTAGAAAATACTAAAAGATGTAATTTTAAACTAAAAGCTTTATAAAAATTTGACTCTAAAGACTTCCAAGCTTTTGTGTTTGATTTTATTTCTTCAATACAGGAGTCGTTTGTTTGAACTAACAAATCAAAATCACTGATAGAATCTGAGTATAATGCGCTGCCAAATAATTCTACGGAAACTACGTTTAAGTCGGAGCATTCACTTTTTAACCAATCTGATATTTGGTTTATTAATTTTTCTCTTTCTTTGCTTGGCTTTCCAAAGTCATAGATTAGATCTGAAAATTCCTGAGGAAATTGATGATTTGAATAATCTATTGTAGGGTTATCTACATGAGCGCTAAAATGCACGATGTGTGAAAACATTTTGTCAACTACAGGCCATTGAGCTGAAGTTATACTTTTTACTGATTTTAGTAAATCGTAAATTGCTTGATTATTTGGAACAATTATTTCTTTTTTGGATGTCTCCCAAACTCCCATATCTTGGTGAATTTCTCCCATCTGGCTTTTATCTGAGTTCGGGCCACACTCTTTAAATATTCGTCTATTTTCTTCTAAGTATTTTCTAATTTCTCCAGATACGGACTTGAGGTTTCTATAACTGCGACTTTCACTTTTTGTAGAGTACCTTCGGTAAAACAGAAAAATGGAAACTGCAATGAGTGCAGGTCCAAACCAAAACATGACTGCCTCAGCACCATCTGAAAGCGTCATTGATAGCTTAAAACTTTCAGTTATTAATTGAAATAAAACTAGGGATTGAATTAATGAATTTTTTAATACTAACACTACGCCAAAAGAAAATAGCGACCACATAAATTTTGTCTGGAAGTGCGGGTTTATCAACCTATCCAGCATCTTTAGCACTATCCTCTTTAGAGTCAAATCACTCATTTAACTCTCCTTTTTTAATGACGTGGGGGCGAAGTTTCTTTATTTCAATAAACTCCTATAGGTTGCCGACCACGATCAAACGGTTTTACCGCAGGTTCAAACTTTGAATTTACGGTAAATATTGATGAAACCAGAAGAAACGCAGCTTGATGTGTGAAGTAGTCCTGTTTGTATAGACAGTTTAGCAGCTTTATTAAGGTGTATCCTGCTGTTTCTTATGCGGACAGGTCTTTTATATTAATCACCCGCCCCAGGTTTTTCGCTTAGAAGGGCTTTTTTGCCTTCCTTGTCTTTCCAATCATCAGCGTCAGAGGGCTGTTCACCCTTTTCGGTGATATTGGGCCAGTCTTCAGAAAACTTTGTATTAATTTCCAGCCATTCTTCAAGGCCGTCTTCCGTATCGGGTAAAATCGCTTCGGCAGGGCATTCTGGTTCGCAAACACCGCAATCAATGCATTCTTCTGGATGGATCACCAACATGTTTTCACCCTCATAGAAACAATCTACGGGGCAAACCTCAACACAGTCCATATATTTACAATTAATGCAGGCCTCAGTGACGATATAGGTCATGGGGTGGCTCCTTTGTTATGTGTATCACCTGTGATGCTTAACCAGCTTATCATGATCGATACGTTTACAGCTTTTATTGTGTTATGCCCAAAGTTTGCCCTGTGATCAAGCCACTAAACTCGCTTTAAGCTGATTATTTCTTAACCATGACCCTGTTGCAGCTTATCTAAAGCGCGTCGGTCCGCCTTTGTTGGACGGCCCATGCCTTTTTCGCGGCTTGGCGTGGGGGCTGCTTTTGGGTCATTCAGGGCATTTTTCTGATGGTCATCTTGTGAAGGGGAATGATCAATATACAAAGTTTGCGCTTCTGCGAAGGGTCCGCGCCGTGTGCCGCAGGCGGTGATTTCTATGACTTTAATATGGTCAGCCTTTGGAAATGTTAGTGTATCGCCTATTTTTACAAGCACACTGGCTTTGCTGACCACTGTGCCGTTCAGGCGGACTTTACGCGCCTTCACATGCGCACTTGCCAGCGTGCGCGTTTTAAAAAAGCGAGCAAACCATAACCATTTATCAAGTCTGATGGTGGTGATTGGCTCATTCATATTTTTGCACCCTGTTTTTATGGTTGCACGCAGCGCTATTTTTTCGTCAAACTATCCTTAAGGCCAGCCAATGCGGCAAACGGCGAATCTGGATCGGCTTTCTTTTCACGCTTTGGTGCTGTGGACACAGAAGGTCGTTGTGGTTTGCTGCGGGCTTTTTGTGCTGGCTTGCCTTTACTTTGTGTTTGGCTTTGTGTTTGGATGTGCTGTTTACCACTTGCTTTTGCGCTAGATTTTGAGCCTTCCTTGCGGCTACTGCCCTGCTGTGTTCGGCGTTTCACAGCCCATTTAAAGACATATCGTTCAACGAGCTCAGCTTTTTCTTCTGCTTTAACATTGTTCTCTGGGTCTGTTGTTTCCTCTGTTTCAACTATTTTCTCTGGGCCTGTTTTCTCTGTGGCTTCTAAAGTGCCCGATGTCACAAGCTCTACTTCGGATTCAGACGTGAGCGGATCACTGTTCGCTGTTGCTGTTTCA
>JABABO010000058.1 GCA_014238195.1 Kordiimonadaceae bacterium
ATTGTGACCGTAAAGCTTATCATCACCAGCGCCGCCCCAAAGGACATTATCCGTGGTATCGTCGCCGCGCAGGCGATCATTATGATCAGAGCCTATCAGGTTTTCGATATTCAGGATTGTGTCACCATCGCTATTGGGGCCAGAACCACGCAGGTCAAGGTCAATCGCGACTAAAGCGGTCGCGTAGCTGAGCGCATCAATACCGTCACCGCCGTTGACAGTGTCATTACCCGCGCCGCCGATCAGCGTATCATCACCAGCGCCGCCGAACAGGCTGTCATTACCCGCGCCGCCATCCAGCGTGTCATTGTCATCTGTACCATCTAGCGTGTCATTACCATCGTTGATAAGCGTATCATCCGAGCCATGAATGGTGATTGTGATGCCTTGCTGCGCTGTCCCATCGGCAGAGGTCACCGTAAAGATATCTTCGACAGTTTCATCTTGGGAAAGCCCCTGAACCGCGTCGCCTGTATTATCAAGTAAGTAGGTCCAGTGGCCAGTTTCATCAATATCTAAACTGCCATAAAAGCCCACGGCCCCTGTCACAGGGTTAAACACGTCTTCACCCGTATCAGCGTCACTGACTGTCAGGGTCCCTGACGCTGTGGTGATATCACCATCTTCGGTGAGTGAGCCAGTTGCATCACCGTCAATGGTCGCGGCATCATTAATCCCTGTGATGGTGATGGTGACAAGCTGGTCAGCGGTATAGGTCGAATCTGCGGCACGAACAGTGAAGCTGTCTGATAGGGTGTCACCCTCGCCGAGATATTGAACAGCATCATTGTTTAAGCTAAATTCCCAGTTGCCATTGTTGTCAACAATCGCTGTGCCATATGTGGCATCGGTATTAATCGACCATATGAAATCTGTATCTGTTTTGCCATTTGGATCATCAACATCAAGATCACCCAATGTGATAAGGGTACCATTTTCGGCTACATTGCAGCTGACATCACCAATTATAGTATGCTGCAAAGTAAATCCCAAAGTCGGCCCTCCAAAAATTACATAGCTTTCGCCGCCTGAGCTGGAACCTGCTTTAGGTGCGCCTACAATCAGATCATCATAGCCATCCCCATTAATATCGCCAGCAGCAGAAACAATACTACTGGCTCTCTGGACAGTTTGATCACTAGCTGCAACACCGTTTAACTGAAAACCGTTCATCCCATCTAAGCTAGAGAGCTCAAAACTGGAGGAAAAACCACTGTTAGAGCCAAAAATAACATAATTCTCACCCGAGTATTCACCATTTGGGTCTGACCCAGGTGCACTGATTAGTATATCATCATAACCATCGCCGTTAATGTCACCAGCACCTGCGACAGAATGACCACTCCGGTCCCCAGCATCAATACCATTTAAGGTAAATCCATTGCTGCCATCAAGACTTGATAGCTCAAAGATAGCGGTGAAATTACCCCCTTTACCAAAGACCACATAGCTTTCACCTGAGTAATTACCATTTGGGCCTGCTGACCGAGCTCCAATAATCACATCATCGTAACCATCGCCGTTAATGTCACCCAAACCAGCTGTAGCCCAACCTGTGTTGTCTCCAGAATTAATACCATTCATTATAAAGCCATTGCGACCATCTAGGTCGGCTAGGTTTATATTGGCTAAAAAACCACCACCTGAACCAAAAACAATATAGCTTTCACCTGATTTATCACCGTTCGGACCCGCACGAGGTGCCCCAATGATCAGGTCATCATAACCGTCACCATTAATATCACCCGCACTAGAAAGGCCCACACCTGAAAAATCATCGGGATCTATACCAGAAATAGAGAAACCGTTACTGCCATCCAGAGAGGA
Organism: Kordiimonadaceae bacterium; assembly: GCA_014238195.1. Taxonomy (GTDB): domain Bacteria; phylum Pseudomonadota; class Alphaproteobacteria; order Sphingomonadales; family Kordiimonadaceae; genus JABABO01. The sequence continues at coordinate 1,828 of JABABO010000058.1, forward strand.
AAGTTCAATGGTTGCCCCAAAATTGCTTTCAGAACCAAAAACAACATAGTTCTGGCCAGCACTACTGTTAGCGTAAATTGCACCCACAAACAGGTCATCAATGCCATCACCGTTGATATCACCAGCATCAGAAAGCCTAATGCCTGCTCTATCCCCGCTTGTAATACCATGCAGTCTAAACCCATTGCTACCATCAAGGCTATTCAGTCTCGAAAACCCAACAGGCCCAAAGCTATTACTAGAGCCAAATACCACGTAAGCTTCACCTGATCTAACACCATTCGGACTAGCACCCAATGCCCCAATGAGAAAATCGTCATAGCCATCGTTATTGATATCGCCAGCACCAGATACCGCAAATCCAGCAAAGTTCATAGTACTCATCCCGCTGAGTTTAAAACCATTCTCACCATCCAAATGTGCTAGTTTTAGCACTGAAGCATATTGGTCGATTTTACCAAAAATGATGTAACTTTCACCCTGAAATAAAGTGGCTGCATAAGGTGCGCCAATGATAATGTCATCAATGCCATCACCATTAATATCACCAGCACTGGAAACGGAAAAACCACTTTGACCACCAGAATTAATATTAGAAATGACAAAACCATTTGTGCCATCAAGGCTGGATAGTTCAATCACGGCAGGAGTTGCCCCTGTCAGAACAGGAGCTTCAACGGGGTCATTACTCACTGTGATAGATAAGGTTTGCACTGCACTGTCATGAATACCATCGCTTGCGGTGACTTCCAGATTATAGACAGCATTGTTATCGGCATCGTCATTAGATTCGTAATCTGGTGTGCTGACAAACCGCAGCTCCCCCGTGCTGGTGTCAATCGTGAAATCATCTGCATCGACGCCGCCTGTGATGCTATAGGTCAGACCAGCGTCGGCTGCCCCGCCAGATATGCTGTCCTGTAGGATGCCTTGCATATCCAATATAACACCGGCAGTATTTTCCATAACGGCGGCATCAACGATATTTCTAAAGATGATCGGCGCGAAGGCAAAATCACTTTCAATAAGGGTGGAGGACGTTACATTTTTCAGGATAAGGGTGTTTTCCACATCCGCAGCGTAATCCCAGTAGGTTACTTCGGTATTTAAACCATTTTGGGTGAGTGTTAAGTCAGCAAAGAATAGGGCGATTGCCGTTAAGTCTAGGGTATCTTCGCCGCGGGTAAAATCTGCAACGGTGTCTGTGCCAAACCCAGATGCAATGGTAAAACGGTCATGCCCCGCATCGCCCGTTAGACTGTCGGACCCATCCCCGCCGTCAAGGGTATCATTACCATCACCGCCTGTTAGAACATCATCACCCGCGCCGCCCCTGAAAATGCCATTAAGGAAAGTACCCAAGATTGTGTCATCAAAGTTGCTGCCGTGATATTCCTCAATATCATAATATTGATCCCCTGCTGCATCGCCCGTATTGTTGGCTGTGTTAGCCAAATCAACATAAACCGCAGCATCCGCCCAAAAATAGGTTGCTATATCGTGCCCAGCTTGGCCCCATAAATAATCACTGCCAACGCCGCCATACAATGTGTCATTACCAGAGCCGGCTTCTAATTGATCATCACCATTGCCACCATGAAGTAAATCATTGCCAGCACTACCGCGCATAACGTCGTTATTTTCACCGCCGTAAAGTGTGTCATTACCAGCTTTGCCTTCCAGAGTGTCTTCACCCTCCCCCCCCATAAAGAGTGTCATCATGGGTATTGCCAAAAAGTTGGTCATCCCCACCATAGCCATATATTAGATCATTGCCCCCTAGCCCCTTAATCAGATCATTTCTTTCTGTGCCATATAGTGTGTCGTCGCCGTCTGTAGGTATAGTGCTCATGATCATTACTCCCCATAAGTGTTCATAATTCAGTTAAACAGTGTGCATCCTAAAATCGCAAGGTTGCGAATCAGAATGATATTCATGGTTAATGGTATAGGATGATTTCTAGTGAAATAATAGAGAAAATATCGTTTAATATTATAAAAACAATTATAAAGTTTTTTAGTATTTTTATAAGTGTTTTTATAAATAAAATATACAGTATATCTTTAATAAACTCAAACATTATAAATGTAAAGGGGATAAAATTATGAAGTGTGTATGATACAATTTTAATTTATAACGCGATGAGGGGGGGGTAACGTCACTTATTGATAAAATTATCTGAGACTTTGCACGCCGCAGGCCCGATCAATACAATGAACAACACTGGCATGATAAACACGATCAATGGCACGGTTAAAACGGCGGGTAATCGGGCGGCTTTTTCTTCGGCGGCCATCATGCGCTCATTCCTAAATTCCGCCGAGAGCACACGAAGGGAAGATGCAAGCGGGGTGCCGTAGCGTTCGCTTTGCACCAAGGTTGTCACAACGCCTTGCAGGGCAGGCAGATCAACGCGCACGCCTAAGTTCATTAAGGCTTTGCGGCGTTCTGGTAAAAACCCCAGTTCAATCGCGGTCAGCGAAAATTCTTCGGACAGATCAGGCAGTGCGCGGCCTAATTCGTTTGCAACGCGGTTCAGGGCTGCGTCCAGCGTTAGGCCTGCTTCTGCGCACACAACCAGCAGGTCCAGCGCATCGGGCAAGCCAAGACGGATCGATTCCATGCGTTTTGTTTTGGCGTTTGCCACCAAAATATCGGGCAGTTTCAGGCCCAAAAACACCATGGCAACACTGAAAAGTGGATAAAGCTTTTCTTGGTCTGGCATGGCTTTCATGCCGTAAAATAACAGAACCCCAACCAGCCCCATCACCAGTGGCAGGACAAGGCGGGCAATCTGATAAATCACAATAGCATCTTTTGACCGATACCCTGCTTGCACAAGTTTTATTGTCACCTTTTGGGTTTGCTCGTCTTGCAATAGCTTCAATTTTTCTGCCAGCGCCCGCATCAGGTTAACACTGGATTTTTCCTTCACGGGATTAGCGCGTTTGCGGGATGTAATCAGACCAGATTTAAGCTGATCCCTGCGCCCTTGCAGGGATTTAATACGGTCTTTCATCGGATCGTTCACTAGGCCCGCTTGATAGAGGGCCACCAGCACCAGCAAGGACACCAGTCCTGCGGCAAATGACAGGATATCTATCACGGCGATCCCCAGCATATTTTCAATCGCTTGCATGACTTAGACCTCGAACGTTATCAATTTGGACATCACAAAAATGCCAAAGCTCATCCACACTAATCCTATAACACCTGCGAAAATCGCTGTGGGGTGTGTGAACAGGATAATGCCATACTCATAATTCATCATCATGATCAGCCCCAGCATCATGAAGGGTAAAACCCCGACGATTAAAGCGCTGGCTTTCGCTTCGGATGACATGGCTTTGATTTTTAACTTCATTTGCTGGCGGGACCTTAAAATCGTGCTGAGGTTTTCAAGGGTTTCACCAAGGTTCCCCCCTGTTTCGCGCTGCACAGCCAGGCAAATGACAAAAAATTTAAAGTCTGGTGTGTCCAGTCGGTTTGATGTTTCCCAAAGGGCGTCTTCCAATGTTTTGCCCAGCTTAACCCGGTCTGTTATATGCTGAAATTCAGTGCCGATTGGGTCGGCAACCTCGCGGGCAACATTTATAATGCATTCGTTGACGGGCAAGCCAGACTTTAAACCCCGCACAATCATATCAAGCGCTTCTGGAAATTTACTGGTGAACATTTTGATGCGCCTTACCATCAATTTCCCCACATAGAAGTGTGGCCCCCCCATCCCAGTGCAAAGCGACACCAAAATGGCCGTTAAACCGTTCATGCCCATCAGGGATACTGTTATAAATGTCCCGATGAATATACTGCCGCATATAATGGCATAACGGGATAGGTCAATTTTAAGGCCCGCTTTGGCAAAGCGTTTTTCTAGCTCATCCCTTTGCGGGATTAATGCCGATAATCGGCCTGCCAGTCCTGTGGCGTTAGACTGTAAGCGAATTGAACGCCCAGTGTGCACTGTCGCTTTATCAGCAAAACGCACTTTAAAACGTTCAATTTTTTCAAGATCGGCTTTGCGGCCAGCACCCAGTGTACGGACCAAAAATATTATTGTTATCAAGAGTATAACGGACACTAATCCCCCAACCATAAGGATGATATTCATGTTCGCATCAGCCATTCATGGCCTCCATCAAGGCGCGGCCAAGCCCAAAATACTCTGCTTTTTGTAGGAAGTTAGGGCGCACACCCGTGGTATTAAAAGCCCCAATCAATTTACCGCTTTCGTCTTCCCCAGAAAATTCAAACTTACACAAGTCCTGAGTGGTAATCACATCTCCTTCCATCCCCACAACTTCGGTAGCGTATGTGGTGCGGCGACTACCATCACGCAAGCGCTGAACTTGCACGATCATGTCTAGGCTGGCGGAAATTTGCTCGCGAATAGCTTTTGTTGGTAGATTTAAACCAGCCATATTGACCATATTTTCAAGGCGCGTCAGGGCTTCGCGTGGGCGGTTAGCGTGAATTGTACCCATCGACCAATCATGGCCTGTATTCATAGCTTGCAGCATATCAATAGCTTCACCGCCGCGAATTTCCCCTAAAATAATACGGTCAGGTCGCATCCGAAGGGCATTTTTTACGAGGTCCCGCATGGTAATTTCGCCCGTTCCCTCTAGGTTAGGGGGGCGCGTTTCAAGGCGCACGACATGCGGTTGCTGTAACTGCAGTTCAGCCGCATCTTCAATAGTGACGACCCGTTCACCTTTCTCAACCATTCGGGATAGGGCATTGAGCATGGTGGTTTTACCAGACCCTGTCCCACCAGAGATCAGAATATTCAAGCGACATGCCCCAGCGATTTTAAGAATTTTTGCCAGTGCTGGACTGATCGACCCAAAATTAAGCATTTTATCAAGCGTGATTTTATCCTTAGTAAATTTACGGATGGATATTGAGGCACCGTCGATTGCCAGCGGCGGCGCTATGACATTAACACGGCTACCATCGGGCAGTCGCGCATCGCAAATTGGGCTACTTTCATCAACGCGGCGACCAACCGCAGTGACAATCCGCTGCGCAATATTCATCAAATGTTGGTTATCACGAAATTTTATGTCGGTGAGCTGAAGCTTCCCTGATTTTTCAGCGTATACTTGATTGGGGCCGTTCACCATAATATCGGATATAAGATCGTCGGCTAATAAGGGCTCTAAGGGGCCAAGTCCCAGCATGTCATCTAATAATAATGTGACCAAGTTACGTTGCTCGGTTAAGTTCAGGTTTAACTTTTCCTGTACCAATAACTCACCAACCACTTCGCCGACTTGATCAGCAAGTTCAGGGCGGGGTAATTCTGCTGCTGCGGCTGGATCGATGTGTTCCATCAACATCGGTTGGATTTTTTCTTTAGCAGCGATCAAGGCCAACATGGTCTCATCCTGTGTGCCATCGTCATCACCCAGAATTTCACCAATTGGGCCTATATTTTCCTCAACCGTTTTGTATAAAACTGCGACAAGGCTCGGCATGGTTTCAGCGTCAATAGCGCGATCACCGCGTGCGGCTAGGTCGGTTAAAAGCTGGGCGAGCTTGGCTTCTACATCGGTTTCAACGACCATTTGCAAACTTTTAGCCGTAAAGACTTCGCCCAGCCGTGGTGCAATGAAATCTAGTAGGTCTTGGTTATCGGCTATATGCTTTGCTGTGTGTGCTGATGGTGTTTCTTGCACCTGTGGTAATTGGGTATCAAGCGTGTCATTTTGATCAGCACCTGGTAGGGTTTCTGATGTGGGGGAACTTTGAGAGCCAACATGCGCTGCACGCCCGAAACCACCCCCATTGGCACGGCGCGTTTTATCTCTCTTTCTACCAAAACCTTGCGGTTTCATTGTGCTTGATCTTTCTTAATTTATCTCTGATTTGGGATTGAAGCGTATTGATATAAGATTATTGTCCCATAAGTTTACCAATCCATGAACGTTTGGGGGTTTCTGTTGTCGCTTCACTGTCTAGCAGAATGGAGACAGCCTGCATACTAGCGGCCAATTTAGAGCCTGCATCAATATCACAGATGAGTTTTCCTTTACTTTCTGCAGCCGTCGTTGTTTTTGGCTCATAGGGAAGTGTTACGTTGATTTTATGTTCAACAGAGCTTTCATAATCACTCACGGGGATAGCATCTTTGTTAAGTCCTTCCTTGCTTTGGATGATATGCACTTTTGTGTCGGGAAGGGCTTTTTCAATATGGGCTATTAAACGTATTGTGTCGCGTACACTGGCAAGGCTGCGATCACTGACGAGGATAATATCCGTTGTACCTTGCAAAATTTCGCTATGTTCACCTAGCAATCCGCGCGGTGCATCGATTATCACCGTTTGATAATGTTCGGCTATTTGATCAACTAAAATCGCCAAAGCCCCATCCGCAAAACGCGCGAGCGACCCAACTGGGGCTTCTGCCCCTAAAATCGCCATATTGGGGGATGGTTTAACAACGGCTCGTTCCAAAAATAGACTATCGACCCGGTCTGGGTTTTCTAGGGCATCGCACAGGCCGCGCCCAGGTTCTAAGTCAAACTGCATGGCGCTGGTGCCAAAATAAATATCCATATCAAGTAATATTGTATTTTCGCCCTTATTAGCGCGTAACCATGCTAAGTTAGTCGCAAGCGTACTGGCCCCCAAGCCGCCTCGCATGCCAATAACCGCAACGCGGTGACCCGATGTTGTCGATACTGGGGTTTCATCATCGTAATCGGTATGGGTTGCATCTTCGGCCGACGATATGGCCTCGGCAACAATCAAAGGATCAAGCGGTTTTAACAGATAATCATGCACCCCCGCTTGCATTAAATCTCGGTAAAGCGATACATCGTTTACGCTGCCCAGCGCGATGACTATTGTGTCTGGCTCACAGACTTCGGCAAGGGCCGCCATGTCAGACCTTGGATCCAGCCCATCACCAAGATCAACAATCAGTATTTCAGGGCAATCCATTGCACCAAGGGCGCGAACAGCCGAACCAATGTCCCCTTTAAAACACATTCCTTCATCCCAGCCCCGCTCAGAAACCGCCGCCTTAATTATGTTAACAGCCGCTTCATCTAAAGCATATGCAGCATATAATAATCTGTCGCTCATCGTTGGTTTTGCCCTATTGGTTGCTATTGATTTGTTGATGGACCGAGGCACCGCTTACTAAGTCTTTGGGGTTGGCGACCATCTTCGCGAGAGCTGAAATTGTGGCACAGCCATGGTGAGCGCTGGTATTATTGCGTTGCTGATTTGATACTTCCATACGCCACTGCCCGCATTCAGGGGGTGTCGCAGTATAGCGTTCCACATACATATGGATGCTGCCAAGCTCTGGCGTGTGGCTTAGTTTTAGAGCACCGCCATATTTTACACCACGCTTTTTTAGATGAGTGGTGAGCGCTGCAATGCGCTTTTCTGAGGTATTATTAGCAATATCAAATAGAACTGTATCGCTATATGTTATTTTGGTTTGAGTCAGAAATTGATCCAGTTCAGACAGTGTGTAAGCGCTGGGCGTGTCTGTCGTATCTTCTTCAGGTTTTATAATATACTTTAGTTGAACCATTTCTACACTGGCACGCATGACATGGTCTGTGTGTTTTGGTACGTTGTAATTGTTGCTACAGGCTGTTAGGGCAATGAAAGAAACACATATTAACGCGTTCAAGACGTAAGCCGTTTGTTTCATTTGTCGCATGAGGGTATCCTTTTTAATCTTAAATGGCTTACTTGATCTGGAATCCAGCACGTTTTTTCAGCGATGGGCCAGGTTTTTTATCCTTTGCTTGCGGGGATTTCGGCTGGGTGGCTTGCCAGCGCTTACCACCAAGAAAACGTTGCATGTCAGAGGGCGCAATAAAGCCATCTGTTGGCAGAGCAAGTTGTCTGTCCGATACAGGTCTGACCGCATAAGGCGTAACAACGATCAGTAATTCTGTTTCATTCCGGCGGAAGCTTTCGCTGCGGAACAAAGCCCCCAATATTGGGATATCTCCAAGACCAGGGAATTTATCAGCGTCTTGGGTAACGCTATTTTGCAACAGACCAGCGATGACAAAGGATTGACCACTGCCCAGTTCTACAGTGGTTTCAGCACGCCGTGTGCTCAGTGACGGGATTTCAATATTGCTGACTTTAATGGCACCAGCTGAGGAAAGCTCGCTCACTTCAGGCTGTACGTGCACCGAGATACGACCTGTGCTTAACACAGTCGGTGTGAAAGCGAGCTTAACCCCAAATTCGCGGTACTCAATGGCAATATTTCCATCTTCGCTTGGGATCGGGATTGGAAATTCACCGCCCGCTAAAAAGCTCGCACTTTGGCCTGTTAAAGCCGTTAAATTTGGCTCAGCTAGTACCGTAAGAAAGCCTTCGCGGTCTAAGGCATCAATGGCAAAATTCATATCCAAATCCCCACGTGTTATGTTGCCGAACAAGCTGCTTGCGGTTGTTGACGTACCGAATACACGGGTGGGTAATTGTGTAATTGGATCAATGAGAATATCAGCGACATTACGACCTTGTTGCAGGCCCATACTGAAACTGGAGCCATTTAAAAAGCTTTCCCAGTTAAAGCCAAATTGTTTAGTGATTGACCGATTAACTTCGGCAATTTTAACCCGCAAGCTAACCTGTGTTGGTTGGCTGATCGATAGGCGGTTCATCACTTTGCCTGCCCCAATGACAGAAATTGCAAGCTGTTCGGCAAGGTGTGCTTCATCGGGGGATGCAACACTACCATCTAACAGCAACATATCCCCGACTATTGAAACACGGATATAGGCATCTGGTAACATTTGCTTCAAGGCGGACTGCAAACTGGCTAAATTGCGACTGATTTTCACATCAGCGCTAAAAATGACCGTGTCATCACTATCAAGCGCATAAAAACTTGTCGTCCCTTGGGTTTTACCAAAGACATAAACCACGCGCTGCGATTTAACCTGAACATCAGCGATATCAGGATTAGCAATAAAGACCGATGTTGCAGGCCGGTCAAGGCGAATGAGTGTGCCCTTGCCGGCCTCAATTTCAAGCGTTTTTGTATTGGGTGCAATAATATCTGCCCCTGTTGAACTAGGCCAAACCATTTGCTGACCATGCACTTGTATTGACAAAGCAATTAGGGATAATCCAAAGGCGAAAATCATCAGAAAATGCTGATGGATATGTGAAAATAAATTCATAGGCTTCATTGGATATCCCCCTGCGTGGACGTATCGCCGTCTGTATCGTCTTTTGAGTTATCTGGCGGCGGTGTGGCTTTAATTGGCCCAGATGGTGCAGGTGGTTGATCACCCTTTGGTGCATCTGTCTGTGTATTGCCTGCTTCAACCAACACGGCTGCTGCGCCGCGTACAATTGTTACTTTACCTTTGGCACCGCCATCAAGACGCGGGATTAAATTAGTAATATCCGACCCAAAGGTACGCTGTGCTGCACGACCCCCAGTGTTTTCAGCACCCGCAAGGGCCCGTAAACTTAGTGATAAAGAACCAAGCTTAGAAAGCATCGTGACTTTTTCTGCGACTGGTGGGCTGACCTCTAGTGTTGCGGTTTTACCAAGCTTGACTTTATTTTCCGTTGCCTCACTACGCTGGTCGACCCCAAGCACTCGGATATTAGTCAATATAGTTTCAGAGACGGTGTGATTGAAATTTTCATTGTCTTTGACTTGGTGGGTTAAAATCACATCCACCCGATCACCAGGAAAAATAAAGCCACCAATACCCGATTCGGCGTTCAGCTTAACGGTTACGGCCCGCATGCCTGGCGCAAGTATCGCTGCTAAAAAGCCACGCTCCCCCTGCGAGACAAGTGCAGTTTTTGTAATGGGTTCGCCAGCCGTGATGAGCTTGCGAACAACATTCCCAGCGAGGTCTGCTTTTTTACCATCGGCGATATGGTAAGCAGGATTGAGAGCGGCATCGGGCCACACTTGTGGTGTTAAATGTTCGGGGGTTATGATTGTGCCAATCTTTAGGTCTTTTTCAGCAACAAGAATACGGGTTGATGGGATAACCTGCGCTTGCGTTGCTTGCTCGGTTTGTGTCACACCGCTCAGGTAAGACCGCGTCAACATAATAACCGCAAGAACACTTAGCCCTGCAAATATCATCAATATCAAAACACGGGGGTTCATGACCCATCCCCTTTCATTGCTTATTGGCTATTGCTTATTTGATTCCATTTGATGGCGAGTATGACGGCATATAGTTAATAAAATACCAGCAAACGATTTTTGTTGCTGATGAGGTGCTGGCTATAAAAAGCCAACGCGCTTGCCACACACCCATAAGCCAGCCAGCATAATGGCAATACCGTATGGTACTTTGACAGTATCTATGGGTTTAGATTTTCTGTCATTAGGAACTGTTTGCACTGTGTAAATATGTGCAAGTACAGTGAGGGCGACAACCCCGCCTGCGATGGTCATCAACATTAAAAATGGTAGGATCAAAGCAGGGCCAGCAATCAAGGCCATAACGGATATAAGTTTTGTGTCACCGCCGCCAAGTACCCCTTTTGCAAATAACCCAAGTGTTACAATGAAGGTAAGCGCTGCGACTAAAGCAGGCCAAATCAGTCCTTCGTTTAGGCTAATTCCGTTCAGAAGCTGCACCAAAGCCAATCCACAAAAAGCGCTAGCAATAATAAGTGGAACCATATTATTTATTTTGCGAGTTTGCAGATCGCTTACACCCGCCCAAATAAGGGCTAGAGCAACCAAGCTATAGAATCCATATGTAAAAAATACAGTCATTCAGGCTATATACTTTAATCAGTCAAAGCGAAAAAGGGCCACCCTCTCTGGCAATATGCAAAAAGGGTAGCCCCGTGCTGGGAAACAGTGCCAAAAACTGTTGCTCTGTCGGTAAGCGATTTATTAATCAGGTGTTCCGCCCGCGTTGGTGTTTGCAGTATCAACTTGTGTTTCAACGGTACCAAAAATATCGCTTAAAGCATCGCCGACATTGCCAAGAGCTGCAATCAATGCAATCGCAACAAGGGCTGCAATCAAGCCATATTCAATCGCTGTTGCGCCTTCATCATCGGCGCGTAATTTTTTTAGTAATTTTCTCATGTTCAGTCTCCATCTGCCTTATTAATCGGTTGGGGTATGCTGCCCTATTGCTGTTTTGATGAAGTGAATAGTTACACCAATTTCTAAACAAACATTTAACAGTGGAAGTATTTAAGTATTTTTATAAGTATAGTTTTAATAAAGTAATACTAAAATAAAGTTAAAATTTAAATTAATACCAAGACTTGGGTTTATATACATTTTACAAGTATTGTTTATGCCTTCACTCGGCAAGCGTCCCAATATTTAAATAAAGCTCATCGCATTTATTCACTGGATTTAAACAATTCAGCGATACTTTTAGATTTAATGAGCTACTTTTTTAGCCGTTTTGGTAAAAATATCAGCTCGGATAAGCAGGTGATTCGGGCATGGTGGAATTGTTATTCAAGCAAATTTGCATATTTATAGACCGTAGGTATCGCGGTTTGAGGGGCCTTAAATGGTTTGTGCACCAGCTAAAAGCGGACCACCAAGGCACTGTTGCGGTGATGTATGCGCTCGCCTTTATCCCGACCTTGGCCTTTATTGGTCTTGCGATTGATAGTGGTCGGATTTATTTGGTGAAAGATGCGACGCAAAAATCACTTGATGCGGCGGTCTTGGCAGCAGGGCATACATTATCTGCCGATAATATTGAAACAGATGCCTTGATGTTTTTTAGCGAAAACATGAATAGCTTAGCATCATACGCTGCTATCAGTAATACCAATGTTGTTACAAGCGACGACGACAAAGTCATAACATTCACGGCCTCGGTCACCCTAAATATGACCTTTATGACACTGTTTGGCTATGATGACATTGTCCTTAGCGCAACAACAGAAGTCACCAGTGAAACCCGTGGTCTTGAACTTGTGATCGTTATGGATAACACGGGGTCAATGGGAAGTGGCACTAAAATGGATGATGCACAAGATGCGGCATCCAATTTATTACAGGCGCTGTATGATGATGAAACAACCAACCCTTATTTATTCATTGGTGTTGTGCCTTTTATTGCTTCGGCGAATGTGGGGGATCAATATACAAACTGGTTATCAACAGCGTCACAAGTCCGCTTAAGTAATGGTGATTTTGGATCAACCGATTGGAAGGGATGCGTCATGGCACGCGCTGCACCCTTGGATCAGAATGACACACCGCCAACGTCCGATCCTTTTGAAATCTATTTATGGGAAGACCAGGAATTTGGTTCTTATGATAAAAATGATTGGATTCGCTACAGTTGGTGGTACGGCTGGTATTATGATATCGATGAAGGCCCTTCAAGTTCTACGGATGGCCCCAATCTGGGGTGTGGTGATCCGATTTTACCGCTCACAGACCAGCGCATAGATGTTCAAGCTGCGATTGATGACATGGAACCTTGGACACATGGGGGTACGCATGCTCATTACGGTCTTGTATGGGGCTGGCGGGTGATTTCGCCCTTGTGGCGCGGTCTGTGGGGCGGGGCTACACCCAGCGATATGCCACTGGATTATGACAATGATATTATGGACAAAGCGATCATTCTGTTAACGGATGGTCAAAATACAATTTATAACAATGAAAAGACGGTTTATGGTGATCGGGCAACATTTGGCTATTCTTCATCTTCTGCGGCTTATGCAGAATTAGATGCCAGAACATCTACGGTTTGTGAAGCCGTGAAAGCTGAAGACATATATTTATTCACGATTACGTTTGGTACGTCTATTGATTCAGGGACGCAGTCTTTGATGGAAGGCTGCGCCAGTTCTACAAGTTATTATTTTCATGCCCCTGATGGCAACGACCTTGACGATGCATTCGATACAATAGGTCGCCAGCTTAGCAATTTAAGGATATCTGGCTGATGCAAAATCTGTATAAAAAATTACAGGGACTGCGCAGGGACATTAAGGGAGCCATTGCCGTTGAGTTTGCCATCATTCTACCTGTCGCCATCACTTTGTTGGTTGGTATTATGGAGGTTGCTTTCATGATGTTTGTCAGCGCCACAGTTGAGAACGCTGTCATGAGTGCATCACGGTACGGTGCGATTGGAAATACCTCCACAGGTCTATCGCGCGAGGAAGCAATTTTGGAAATTGTTGCAGACAATAACTTTGGGGTGATTGATATGGATGATGTCACGCTGACAACTACAGTTTATTCATCGTTTGAAGATATCGGTGAAGAAGAACCTTATGTTGATGCCAATGCCAGCGAAACCTATGACGCAGGTGAAGAGTATTCAGATGTCAATGGTAATGGACAGTGGGATGAGGATATGGGCATTGCAGGGGTCGGCGGCACAGGTGACATTGTTGTGTATCAAATATCTTATTCAACAAATAGCCTAACCGCCCTGTTAGATTTTGTCTTTGGATCAATTGTTCACTCCGCAGTTATTGCGATTAGGAACGAGCCATTTTAGAGGTGACATGCAAAATATAATTAGAAAATTAGTAGCCTCCATTAAGCGGTTCTATCGCCATGATGAAGGAGCTGTGGCTGTTGAGTTTGCTTTTTTATTACCCGTTTTTACAAGCTTGTTTTTAATGTTTTTTGAAACCAGCTATTTCATTCTGCTGAATTTAAAAACCCAGCACGCAGCTGTTTCGGTTGGTGATTTGGTGACCCGTGATGAAACCATATCTGAAAGTGGGATTACGGATTTATTTTTAATTGTCGATCATATTCTCACCCCTTGGGGTACGGGTGACCAAAGCCGTGTGATTGTCTCTGCCGTTTCTGACGTGGCTGATATACCTACGGTCTTATGGCAACGTCGCGGTGCAGGGACACTTGTTACCACGTCCGCTATCGGCTTGGAAGGCGGGGATGCAACAATGCCAACGTCTTTTGTTGTGCGCGCTGATGAAACTGTGATCATCACTGAATTTTATTATACATACGAGCCGCTTGTGATCCCAATTTTTGGCAGTGTAACACTGAATAAAACCACATACCACCGGCCACGGCTCAGCATGTTGCAGGCCGTTGAAGCAGATTAATTGTAACAAATATGACTGATTTTACGATTGCAATATTGCTAGAACACTTTCAGCAATTGCAGGGTCACTGATGGCGACCAGAGTGTCATCAAAGCCAGCGCGACTGTCGCTACGCCAACTATAACATTCGCCGCCGGCGCCGCGCACAATGGGTATAAGCGCAACCATGTCATAAGGTTTTAATCCTGTTTCGGCGACAATATCCATATATCCTAAACTAAGGATCGCATAGGCATAACAATCTAAGCCATAGCGAACAAGGCGTGTTTCCTGTAGCAGTTTTTTAAAACGCGCTTTATCCCTAGTGCTGAAAAGGTCTTGATCTGTCGTGCAAACCGTCGCGGCTGCTAGATTTGTGCACGGGCGTGTTCGGATAACTGTCCCGTTTAATGTGCTGCCCAAGGGGGAGCCAACATAACGTTCCTGCAAATATGGTTGTTCAATGACCCCAATGATTGGTTCGCCGTGATAAGTTAATCCTATCAATGTTCCCCATGTTGGCAGTCCAGAAATAAAAGCACGGGTCCCGTCAATGGGGTCTAACACCCATTGAAATGGACTATCAGTGACTTTGGCTGGAAATTCCTCCCCCAATATACTGTGGTCGGGGTATTTTGCTTCGATACATTTTCGGATTGCTTGTTCGGCACCGCGATCAGCGATCGTCACAGGGTCAAAATGATCATCCCCTTTTATCTTATAATCAATATCAATAGGAGCGCGAAAATATTGCATGGAAATTGCGCTGGCAGCATCGGCAAGTTGCTCAGCAAATATGGTCAATTCCATAAGATCAGTATCAGATAGGCGGGATGTGGAAAAACTGTCTGACATAAAAGGCCCCTGCAAATGCGTTTATCTTTGAATAGTTTGGCAAAGTAAAAATACCAGATCAATCTACTTGCGTATTTTGCTAATATAGACCAAATAATAGCGCAGCGGAAAGTAGGAAAGACGCATACGTGGAAAAACCCTTGCAGCATATAGATTATTTAATCATCGGCGCTGGGATTGCTGGGTGCGGTCTTGCGTATTTTCTAAGCGCAGAGCAACCTAATAAAACTATTCTAGTTGTTGATATGGAAGCCAGTGCTGGCTATCACACAACGGGCCGGTCCGCTGCTTTTTATGCTGAATCCTATGGCGGCCCGCTTATCAGACCCCTGACATCTGCTTCCAAGGCATTTTTAAGTCATCCCCCACCAAAATTCACGGATACCCCGCTTTTCCGCCCTCGCGGTGCCTTGCATATATTTGACGAAGCCCGACAGATAAAAGCGGATGCGATGCTTCGTGACATGAGCGACGGCGTAAAGGGTCTGCGCATCATACGCCGTGATGCACTTTTGTCTTATGCGCCGTGCCTTGCTGGGGGTGATTGGGTTGGGGCTGTGATGGACAGCGATTGTCAAGATATTGATGTTGCTGCTTTGCATCATGGTTATATTAAGGGCGCGAAAACAAGTGGCGTGAAATTTTTGCTTTCTAACACCTTAAAACAGGCGGACTTTGACGGCGAACATTGGCAGATAACATTTGATAAATCTGTCATAACCGCTCGCACTATCGTCAATGCTGCGGGGGCTTGGGCTGATGATGTGGCTAAGCTGTGCGGTATTGGTCAGCTTGGCCTGACCCCACTTAAGCGAACGATTATAACAGTCCCTAATCAAGGAATTGATACCGAAAAACCAGATACGCCTTTGATCATTGATATTGATGAAAATTTTTACTTTAAATCAGAGGGCATGGGGTATTTAATATCCCCTGCCGACGAAACCCTAAGTGCTGCCTGCGACGCGCAGCCAGATATTGAAGACATTGCCCACGCAATTGATTTATTTTCGCGTGCCTGCGGTGTGACACTCACAAAAATCGAAGCAAAATGGGCGGGTCTTAGAACCTTTGCGCCTGACCGCGTTCCAGTGATCGGTTTTGATACTGGGTGCAGCGGGTTTTTCTGGAACGCGGGCCAAGGCGGTTATGGTATTCAAACATCGCCTGCTTGGTCTATGCTCGCTGCGCGCTTACTTGGTCAAAACCAATCAGCTGCCCAGCAAACTTCGCTAGCGCCCGTTGATCATATTGATGCAGCACCGTACAGCCCAAAAAGGTTTAAGATTGATCGGTTTGGCTAGTCCCGAATTTGGCTGCGGCGTTTTCTGCCGAACAGTGCAATCAAAGTGACCGCCCCAACGGTGCCAGCGACAATATCCCCCACAAGATTGGACGTATGAAAACCCAAAATACCAAAAATTACTCCGCCTATGATACTGCCAAGCACACCCAAAATGATGTTTGCAAGGATGCCATAGCCAGACCCTTTCATAATTTGGCCCGCTAAAAAGCCTGCTAAACCACCAATAAGAATTGCATACATGATAAATCCTTCTTCTTTAATTGAATTTAATAACGACGATGAACCTTATCAATCATTTCTTCAGTACGGTACTGCCCCAAGGCATACACAGCCCAAATAGCAGCCACTGGCCAGCCGATCATCGTTAACCATAATATGGCACAAAATATACCTTGAAAAGGTCGATTGATGGTAAAAAATACAAAGGGTGGAATCAGGATAGCTAGAATAAATCTCATGTTTTGTCTCCTACACTGTCGATATTGTTGTTTATTTTTATCTCACATAAATGGTGTGTGCTCGAATTGTTTTCAAGGTTCTTAAGATTTTATGCAGAATTATACGTCTATAAGGGAAGACGTTTTATATGGTTAAGCAGTCTTTAAGCCGAGGATATTTCATGATTAGTTTGCTGCGTAAGGTCAAAATTTATTATCGCATTTCTATGCTGACAGGGCTGTCCTTCATCAGCATGTTTGTTTTATATTTGTTATATTCCAATGCCATTTCACATTTGTTGGTCCATGCCAACGCCGAAGCGTTAAAAGCCTATGAAGCCGACAGCTTTGTAATAGTCTTTGTGATTACGCCCTTGATCCTTGGGATGGTCGGATTAGCCTATTCTATCATTGCGTCGATTATGCGCCCGCTCCATCGGTTGCAGAATGATCTTGCCCTTATATCGCAAGGAAAATTTAACCAAGAGCTTCAGGATTTAAATCACCCTGACGGTATCGCTGAAATGGCCCGCGCAACTGAAAAACTACGACTGGATGTTTTGGAAGCTGAGCGACTGCGCTTTGAGGCGAAAGAAAACCGTCAGGCTGAGACAGAGCGCAAGCGGCTTGAAGCCGAAGAGAAGATCAAAAATGAGACATCAAGAAGGGCAGAAGAAAAGGCGCATCAGGCACAAGTTGAAACCCAAGCCAAGGCGGCGCAATTAGCACTGGCAGGCAGTTTTGAAAGCGAAGTTGCAACAGTAACACAATCACTTTCAGCCACAGTCAAAGAATTACAATTAGCCGCAAATACAATGTCAAACGCGATAGAACAAACTACCAGTGAAGTAAACAGCGCTGCGCAAGCAACACAGGAAACGGGGGGTAATATGGCGGCGGTTGCCGATGCAGCAGATGGCTTAACCCAAGCAATTGGAGAAATCCGTACACAAGTGGAACAAGCAACCAATATTACCACAAATGCGCTGGATAAAGCAGCCGAGGCGGAAGAGCGTGTCAAATCCTTAGAAATCGCGTCTACCCGCATTGCAGAGGTCGTGCATTTGATCAACGATATCGCTGAGCAAACGAATTTGCTGGCCTTAAATGCCACAATTGAAGCTGCCCGTGCAGGCGATGCTGGTAAAGGGTTTGCCGTGGTAGCAAGCGAAGTGAAAAACCTAGCAAACCAAACCGCAGGGGCGACGCAGGAAATCGAAGACCAAGTGGGGGCCATGCAAACAGCCACCAATGAAACTGTGTCATCGGTGAGCGATATCCGTAAAACAATGGACCAAGTGAACCAAATATCAGCGATGATTGCTTCCGCTGTGGTCGAACAAGAAGCTGCGACAGGCGAAATAGGCCGTAGCGTGCAAAACGCTAGCATGGGCACCAACATGCTCAGCCAAAATGTTGGAAGTGTGCAAGAAATGGCCCAGCAAAGCGCTGGCGCTGCCCAAGTGGTGAGCAGTAGCAGCGAAGACCTGTCTGCCCAAGCTGGCGTTCTTGAACAATCGGTACAGCAATTTCTTGAGCGGGTCCGCAGTGATTAACGGACAGGCTAGGTTTTTGCTGATGCATCGCATCTCATTCGTCATTCAATAAGGCTACTGCGTCACTTTTCCGTGCAAAATTCCCACGCTCACAGGCTTATCATCATGGGAAAATAACTGTCTTGGGACCGTTAATGAAAGCGCGGTGTTCCGAATGGAGTTTAATCGCCCGTGCCAATGTTTGCGCTTCAACATCACGTCCAATCATCACCAGGTCGTCGGCGGACATTGAATGATCAACGCGCGATACGGTTTGCTCAATAATGGGGCCTTCATCTAGGTCTGCTGTCACATAATGGGCGGTTGCACCAATCAATTTAACGCCGCGCTCATAAGCACGGTGGTAGGGCATGGCTCCTTTGAAACTCGGTAAAAAAGAGTGATGGATATTGATGATGTTGCCTGAATAGTCCTCGCAAAACTTTTCAGACAAGACTTGCATATAACGCGCTAGAACAATCAATTCGGTCCCTGTCTGTTGAATGACGGCACGCAGTTCGGCTTCAGCTTCGGGCTTCGTATCTTTGGTGACAGGAATGTAATGAAATGGTATACCTGCGCTTTCAACCTGCTTTCGGTGTGTTTCGTGATTTGAAACAACAGCAGGTATCGTAATATTCAGCGCACCAGTATTGTAACGGTACAATAAATCATTCAAGCAATGATCAAATTTTGAGACCATAATAAGCGTTGGTGTCTTTTGTGATTCAACAGTTATCTGGGTTTGCAACTCGAACTTTTCTGCTACGTCCTTAAGGGCATTACGAAAGGCTGGCATTTCGGCTTCTGGCATAGAAAAACAAATCCGTGAGAAATATTCCTCTGAATTTGGTGTGCCAAACTGTGCCAACTCATGGATAAAACCATTGTGCTGACTTAAGCATCTTGTAGTTTCAGCGACAATACCGAGCTTATCTGCAGACGTTGTCGTTAAGATATATCGTTTTCCCATAATCTTCAGGCTTTCTCTTCATAAAAAATGGATACACTAAAGCGCATGATATCCGCAGCCGAGAGAGTGGCTTGGGGACATGCTTTACGGACAGGCTTGCAAAAGTGTCTTCCCTACGGCTTTAAGTAAAAGACACCTTGATGAAAAAAGAAAGTGATATATATTACGTAATTAGTGACTTTTACTCATGAATCATCAGGGGGAACCTCAGTGTGAAAAAAAACGAGCAGAAAATTCACATGCCCTCGTTTGCAACATTGAGAAGTTTTGAATGTGCAGCACGTCATGAAAGCTTTACCCTAGCTTCGGAAGAGCTGCACCTTACGCAAAGCGCGATCAGCCGACAGATAAAGGAACTGGAAGCTATAACGGGCATTATACTTTTCAGGCGTGTTGGAAGACGTGTGGTGTTAACCGATGCAGGGCGGGTGCTTGCGAAGGATATTTCTGTTGATCTTGAACGGGTGTATGAAACCGTTTCTCGTGCGGTATTGGCAGGAAATGAGCGATCAGTTTTGAAGGTTGCGGCCTTACCCACTCTTGCTGATCGGTGGTTGATTCCGCGCTTACCTAGGTTCATAAATCAAAATCCAGACATAAAAATTAGCATGTCTACACGGCTGGAACCTTTTGATCTGAACAAAGAAAGATTTGACATGGCAATCCATTTTGGTGCTGCAGATTGGCCTGATACCAAAATGGTAAAACTGTTTACAGAAAAATTGTTTGCAGTGGCTTCAGTGGCTTTTAAGAATCAGCATAACATCAATGACGAAATAACTATAAACGAAGTCCCCCTGCTAAACCTGAATTCACGGCCAAACGATTGGAGTGACTGGTTTAGTAATATTGGCACCAACATTGGTCATATTAACTACGCCATGCAGTTCGATCAGTTTTCTATGATAACTGCCGCCGCCAATGCGTCTTTGGGCGCTGCTCTCCTGCCGTCCTATTTAATAGAAAAAGAGCTCGCAAATAGAGATCTAGTGTGTCTTAGCAAAACGCCGTTATTGACCGAAAATAAATATTTTGTCGTCACGCCATCGGGTAATGAAAACCCACAAGTCAACAAATTTATACAATGGATTAAATCGGAAATTGCATCTGGTCTGGCTTTTCCTATGGCGGAACAAGATGCAACACTATAGCGAGACCAATGAATAATGAGTTCATTATTTATTGAGGAGTCGAACCGACATAAATACTTATAGCCAATTGAGGTGATCAATATTCACCGCAATTGGTTATATGAACAGCCTTTAGAAATCCCGTCGCAGCGCTGTTACCATTTCTAGGGTCGCAGTGGCCAGATTAATACGGTCCTGAAGCGAGCGCATGATAACATTTGTGTTTTCAACCGCTATGCCCAGCTCCTCGATTTCACTTGTGAGGGAGGTATCGGTATCATCTATAATCCAGCCATCAACAATGTCTTGATAATGGGCCGCGATCTGCCGGCTTGAACAGGCCAAGCCAAGCTCCTGCATGATTTTTGATGTTGGCCCTTTGAGCGAATCACCAGCAACAACGGGCGATATACCAATAACACAGGCTTTGCTGGCGGCCAGCAGGTCACGTACATTTGGTAAGGCTAATATGGGTTCCATGCTCAAGTACGGATTGGATGGACATAAAATAAAGGCATCAATGGTGTCGCTTTCTAGTAACTGTTGGAACCGACTGGTGGGCAGAGCCGTTTCAATACCGTCAAATGAAATCTCTCGCACGGCAGGTTTGCATTGGTGCTTTACAAAATATTCCTGAAAATCAAGGATGCCGTCATCGGTTGTTATCCTCGTTCGGACAGGGTCGTCGCTCATGGGAATGATTTGATTGTTTATGCCGCGTCTGCGTGCGAGTTGCTGTGTTATGTCGCTCAGTGACATACCAGCTTGAAGCGCAGCCGTGCGATAAACGTTGGTGGCTAGGTCCTTGTCGCCAAGTTGGAACCATGTCTCGCCGCCAAGCTCTTTTAGTGCGGACATAAACGACCAAGTTTCGCCATTTCTACCCCAGCCAGTTTTCGGATTTTCCAGACCAGACAGTGTATAAAGCAAAGTGTCAATATCAGGGGAAATATGAAGCCCCAAATGCTGAAAATCGTCGCCTGTATTGACCACAAGGCTTAGGTTTTCTGGGGATAGAACTTTGGTCAAACCCAATGCTAGCTTCGCCCCACCCACGCCGCCTGTAAGGGCAACTATGTTAAGGTCTTTGCTCACTGAAATAAATCCCGGTCTTTTGGTCTTACCAAGGGCGCTGTGTGCACTGCTGGATCAAGCCTTGAAACGTTAAGGCCCCGTAAAACAACGGCTGGCTTGCCTTCTGCCCCTTGCCCCATCAGTAGCGCCGCTGCCGCCGCCACTTCGTCTGCGATAGCCACTTCGGAAACACGAAGTTCACGGCCATATAAGTCTATTGAAGCGCGTAAATCCACAACAGCTGGTATCCCAGCAATACCGATTGCGTGTCCTGCTATCCCGTTTCTCCAAGCCCTGCCAATACTGTCGCTCACAATAACCGCAATATTGACACCCAAGCGTTTTTTGAGCTCTGCTTGCAAATCACTCGCGGATTTATCTGGGTCAACGGGCAACAGTAACGCCGTATTATCCGTAACATTTGACTGGTCAATGCCAGCGTTGGCCATCACGAAACCAAGGGTGTGCCTAACAATAACAAGGCCGTCCATCTGGCGAACAACTTCGGATGATTCGCTCAAGATAAGCTCAACAAGTCGCGGGTCTTTACCCGTTTCATCTGCGAGCTTGCATGCAGCAGGGGAAGGGGTGACAGATTTTAGCTGGACCAAGCGCCCTTCTGCTTTCGAGACTATCTTTTGGGCAAGAACTAAGACGTCATTGTCGCGCAGTTCAATGTTAGTAGCGCTAAGCCCTTGCGTGATAATATCAGCAAGATTGTCCCCTTCATTGACCATGGGGATGCCTGCAAGCGCATTAAGTTCAACATGGTCAGCCGTATAATCTTGGCTCAAGATATTTTCCTTTTTGGCAGCCATTTGGGCACATTGTTTACCAAAGGTTTCAAGGGCTGTTCCTTTAATACATGGTCAAGGCGGCGGTCATCTATTTTGTTATACAGTGTGGTGCGTTGCTGGGGGGTGCGGTTAATGTCCCTGATCAGCTGCTCCATCTGTGCAGCAGAACATTCCTGACCATGTTGGCTACCAGCAGCCCTACTGATACTTTCGTTCATCAAGGTACCACCTAGGTCGTTGCAGCCAGCCTGCAGACATGCTTTCGCACCGTCCAACCCCATCTTTGTCCATGAGGTTTGAATATTGTCGATAAAAGGGTTTAAAACCAGTCGGGCAACAGCATGCATTAGGACAGCTTCACGGTAAGTCGGGCCAGACCGTGCTTGCCCCCTTAAATAGACGGGTGCTTCCATATGAACAAAGGGTAACGGGACAAATTCTGTGATGCCGCCTGTTTCTGCTTGTAGATGCCGCAGGTGCAGTAGGTGCCGTGCCCAGTGTATCGGCTTTTCGATATGACCAAACATAATAGTGGAGGTCGTTTTTAGTCCAACCTTGTGTGCTGTAGATATGACATCCAGCCATTCTTCAGTGCCCAATTTATCTGAGCATATTTGTGTACGAATTTCATCATCGAGTATTTCTGCGGCTGTACCTGGTAATGAATTTAACCCTGCTTGCTTCAACTGTTCCAGAAAATTGGCAACTGTCATGCCGTTGGTTTTTGCGCCTTGGGAAACTTCAAGTGCTGAAAATGCATGGATGTGCATTTCTGGCACGGCTGCTTTGATTGCCCGGCATATTTCAAGATATGTTTCGCCTGTATAGTCGGGATGAATACCCCCTTGCAGACACACTTCTGTTGCGCCGCGGTCATACGCCTCACGGGCTCTGCGCGCGATCTCATCCAGTTCCAAGTCATACGCTTTGCCGCGCAGCTTTTCATTCTTCTTACCTTTGGAAAATGCACAGAAAGTGCATTTAAAGGTGCAGACATTTGTATAGTTGATATTTCTGTTAATGACGTATGTCACCTTGTCCCCTACGTGCGACCGTCTCAGATTGTCAGCTGCGGTGCAGACCATTGTAAAGGCTTCACCCCTCGTCTTAAAAAGCTGTACAATTTCGCCTTCGGACAGCTCGTCACCACTGGTGCACCGTGAAAGAAGGGATTGCAAAGTTTGACCTTGCGGTGCTGATCTGCTGACCTGTTTTATAGGCACAGCAGTTTTAATGTTTGGTATGGCAATATTTTGGCCAGGTGACCAAGCGTCTTCCTTTGGGTAGCCTTCGCTGTCGGTACACTGGGTTACAGGTGTCAAAAATTTGCGATCAAGCCATTTTTCGGTATTCTCGGTATACTCAGGATAAACAGCTAATCGTTCCACAAGTTCTTTACCTGCGTCCTGTATTTGCTGTCGCAGGACTTCTATGTGGGGCCAAGGTGCTTCTGGGTTCACAAAATCTGGGGTAACTGGTGACACACCGCCCAGATCGTTTATCCCAGCGGTAATCAGTTGATGCAGCTCACCCTTATTCAAATTAGGTGGTGCTTGGATATTCATCGTGCTGCCAAAGATCAGACGGGTTGCTGCGATGGTCCAGACAAGCTCATCTATGGTGGCGGCGGGCGCATCTGACATTTTTGTATCGGGTTTTGGACAAAAGTTTTGAATGATAATTTCTTGTATATGCCCATATTCAAGATGCAGGTCATGTAAGGCACGAAGCGACTGCAATCTTTCTTTCCTAGTTTCGCCGATTCCAATCAAAATACCAGAAGTGAATGGCACTCCCAGCTTTCCAGCTTGGCGAATAGTTTCCAAACGTATGGCGGGGTTTTTGTCTGGTGATCCGTAGTGCGGGCCGCCTTTCTCGCATAGTCTTTGTGAGATGTTTTCCAGCATCAACCCCTGCGAAATCGATACTTTCCTGAGCATGGCGATTTCTTCGCCAGACATCACACCAGCATTGATATGAGGAAAGAGCCCAGTTTCCTTGAAAACCAGTTCCGCCATCTCTGCAACATATTCGAGCGTTGTACTATGGCCCAGTTTGGCCAATTCCTGACGTGCGACTTTGTATCTCAGTTCGGGTTTGTCACCTAAGGTAAATAAAGCTTCCTTGCACCCAGCTGCGGCCCCTGCGCGTGCCACCGCCAATACTTCGTCGCGTGACATATAGGCACTTTGCAGGTTGCGCGGCGTTTTTGCATACGTACAGTAATGACACGTGTCTCTGCAAAGCCGTGTGAGCGGAATGAATACTTTCTTTGAAAAACTGATGGTTTCGCCGTGAGTTTTATTGCGAAGCTGTTGTGCAATGTCGAGCATATCATGCGTCGCTGTATCCGCTGTGACCGAAAAGTTAGAAGTTTCAAACATTAAACGCCTCCCGCTAACCTAGTTTCATCAGTGAAATAATTTGGTTCATAGGCGATATCAGCGTTACAGGTTTCCTGAATTTTGTCAGCAATGCCACTGGTTGATACATAGTGTTGCGTGTGCGATGAACAGCGCCGCTTCATCAGCGCGGCGATATCTTCTTCTGTATCTATATCCAGCCCCAAACCATCTAGTTTTTCAATGTTTACAGTCAGACCGCTTTTATGGGCAGATTTCTGGGCAAGCTGTCTGTGCTTTTCAAAGGAATTGAGGCCAAACGAAAATGGGATCACCGAACGGCGTGAACAAGCAATACTATTGGTCCCAGTACAAGCTTGGTCGGGAACAATAGTGATGCCCCTATGTGTCAGAAGATTCTGACAAACCTGATCTATTTCTTGACTGGTAACCAGTGGAACATCACCTGGAAGTGTTATGATATTCGCAACACCGTCATCAAATAGGGCTTGCGCTGCCATCTCAACCGATGCTGAAAGGCCAATGTCACCGTCTGTTCTGATAACACGACCACCGAATAATTGAGCGCGGGATATAGTATAGTCATCACAGGTAACGACGACCAGACCCTTAAGAAAACGGGCCCCGTTAATTGCAATCAGAACATCTTCAAACATTTTTTCAGACAGGGCCTGACGTTCGAATTTGGACAAACTATGCCCTAAGCGCTGCTTGGCTAAATGACGTGATTTTAATGGCAAGATAGCCCATATTTGATCATCAGACTGCACTAATCGGTTCCAGTAATTTTTATTCCTGCACCATGAATTCCGTATTTTTTGTTAAGGAAAATAAGCACGGATGTCAATGCTTCACCCACGACAGAATTATCAATTGGCCCAGCATGCCAGCCACGAAGACCTGTTGCCTCTACCAGTTGTAATACTTGCTCGCGAGCATCATTGCTATTACCAAATACCAGCACGTGACTGTCATCTTGAGAATTTTCATCTTGCAAATGAGCTGCGGCGACATTGTGAAATGCTGAGACGACCTTAACATTATCACCGAGAAAAGTTTGTGCCGACTTGGCAACCGGCCATTCATCGGTTAGCTGAACTCGGGCAACCTTTGGCGGCACTAAGGGTACCGTTGTATCAACCAGAATTTTGCCTTGGACTGCATCCTTAATATCTTCAAGTGTTGAATTGTGATGCGCGTTTGGTACGGTGAGCACAACAATGTCTGCTCCCAGTGCGGCTTCCACATTACTAGCGGCCCTAACAGTAGAAGAGGGAACTTTCTCTTTTAAAGCCGCTGCTGCTGCGATTGCTTTGTCTTCAGACCGTGAACCAATGACAACATCATATCCTGCCAGTATCCAACGATAGGCAAGGCCAGAACCAAGGGAGCCTGTTCCTCCCAATACTGCTATGCGCGGGCGTGTTTGTGAATCTGTCATGTTTCATTTCCTTTTTTAGCCGTGAAATTCTTATTTTCTAACATAGAGTAGCAGGCCCGTCCAACCGCAATAAGCCGCTCATTTTTATTGAATACATCGACATCAATAAGCGCAATTGATCGGCCTGACTTGCGAATGTGCGCGTTAACAACCAGATCTGTATCATGACCTGGGTATAGATAGTCAGTCCTAAAGTTAACCGTTGGTCCAAGCTCGTCAGCCACCATGAGAAGGGCGTAGCAGCCAACTGAATCTATCGCTGCTGAAATGGCACCGCCATGCCACTGGTTTGTGCCAGGTTGCCGCTCCAGTGTTTTGGACATTTTTAGCTTAGCGCTGAGTGTAAGGGTCTCATAGTCAATGCTTGTAATCTCGGGCGTGAAAAGTTGATGAAACTTTGATTTTTCTATCTGTGCCTGAATGTCCGAACATGTAAGTTGATTTGACATAATTATCCATTCAGACAGCTGTCATCTTTTGTAATTCTGGTAAGATTTCAGTCGCGAATTTCTCGACGTACGCCATCCTTTCTTCAGGAGGCATAACAAGCGCTATAATCAGGTGATTGGTCCCTGCCTTAACATAGTCTGCCAAGGTCTCAATGATACGCTCATTGGGGCCGTACGCACAATATTTGTCTACAATCTTTTCAAACGGCATGTTGAACCTGTATGATAATTGCTCAATTGCTCTGTTCCGAGCCTCTTCCACATCGTCATGTTGGCTGATATACATGAATGTTGTGTAAGCAAAATCTGAAGGGAGTTCCCTTCCCAGATCATCCGCAAAGCCACGGACTTTAAAAATTGATTCTTTGAGCTGATCAGGCGTGTACATGTAGGGCTGCCAGCCATCACCCAAACGTGCAGCGCGGCGCATAGCAGGATCACTTCGACCACAGACCCAAAGAGGGGGTCCATCCTTTTGATAAGGACCTGGCAACATCTCAACATCTTTTAATTGGAAAATTTTCCCGTCATAGCTAAAAGGTTCCCCAGCCCAATATTTACGCATGATTTCAATGCCCTCATTGGTACGGACCCCTCTTTCTTTCATAGAAACGCCCAAAGCTTCAAATTCGCGAGGATAGTCCCCCCCAATGCCAACAGATGCGATCAATCGGCCCTT
Source organism: Kordiimonadaceae bacterium (assembly GCA_014238195.1). Classification (GTDB taxonomy): domain Bacteria; phylum Pseudomonadota; class Alphaproteobacteria; order Sphingomonadales; family Kordiimonadaceae; genus JABABO01. Next base: position 28,902 of record JABABO010000058.1, read on the forward strand.
TGACAGGATGTCAATCGACGTCAATTCTTTTGCCATCATAGTGGGGTTTCTCAACGGGAAAATGAGAGTAGACGGCAACAGTTTAATGCGTTTGGTCACAGCTGCAGCATAGGAAAGAACTGTCACAGTATCCAAAATTGGCCGAAAAAACAGAATATGCTCACCTGTTGTTAAAATATCGAAACCGTGCTCTTCCACTTTCGATATCTGTTCAGGTTCCCAAACGTCTCCATCAATATGAAACCCTATTTGAATTCTTGGCATCGCGATTCTCCTTAGAACAAAGTCAACGGTTATGCGTTGAGCTTGCTTAAAACATATTCCTCAACAATTTCACGGCGTACTTTGCCTATAGCAGACAAAGGTATCATATCAATCTCGGTTAAAAATTCTGGCCATTTGGCTTTATCCAAACCAGCTGCCGCGCAATGTGCACATAGATCGTCTAAGTTAACGGGCTCTGACGGGACAATAACCGCAGCTAAGCGTGATCCAAGCCTGTCATCGGGATACCCGACAATGGATACATCTGTAATCGCTGGATGCCTAAGAAGGACGTCCTCGGTTTCTAACGGTGAGATATTCTCTCCGCCGCGAAGTATAATGTCGCGGGCACGGCCACTCATGCTGATATAGCCATTATCAAGTTGAACAGCAGCATCGCCAGTTTTGTACCAGCCGTCTTCTCCCAAGCGATTGTCATGATCACCAGTCCAGTATCCCGTCATCATCTGAAACGGGCTATGGATTTCAAGTTCGCCGTCCCTGATCCGGACGCTGGTTCCTGGCAGCGCCCGACCGTCGGTATACAAGCGTTCATCCAGTGTAGCATCAGGATCAACAGCGGTAACCGCCCCAGCCTCGGATGTGCCAAAATATGCCCATATTTCGCACTCTGGCATCGCTTTATAGGCACGTCGTTTCAACTCAGCGGGAACAGGTGCACCTGATGACGGGAAGTATTTAAGTGATTGGATCCGGCTGGTACCGTGTTCCTCAACATATGTCACCATATCGACAAGAAACGGTGTAGGTGCAGCGGTAAAAGTACATTTATAGCGTTCAATTAGCTCAACGGCTGTCTCTACCCGCCAGCGTGAAACAAGAATCATCGGCGCATTGAGCGCCAAAGCCATCTTGACCCCAAAAAGAAGACCAACCGCATGGCCGACGGGCGACGAAACAAGGATCGGATCATCTTTGCTTAGGCTAAAGCGCTCAATGAAAACGTCTGTCTGGCGTTCAAATGTAGCATATGTATGCTTAGCTGCTTTTGGTGTGCCAGTTGTGCCAGACGTACAGGCAAACCATCCCAGCTCATTGGCTGTTCGTTTTGGCGGTGCTTTTGGGCCTATAGGCGCTTCCACATCCTGAAAGCGTCGTTCCCCCAATTTTTCAAAAATAGGGTTATCGCCGACCAGATGTTCGGTCAAAATGACGCTTGCAGCGTCAAGAATATCGCCCAACTCCACGATACTTTTGCCCGCAGACCAAGGAAGGTTTATAAATATCGCACCACACAGTCGGGTAGCAAGATAATCGACAATATATTCAATAACATTTGGCCGGGCGACTATAACACGGCTGCCGACGGTTACCCCTTGAGCGATTAACTGCCCCGCCCGCTTGCGCGACTGTTCAATTAATTCCCCAACCGTGATTGTGCGATCTAGCTCTGCAATCGCAAGAGAGCCCGCAGGGCGTGCGCACAAGCGATCCCATTCTTCCCTAGCAAAATCTCTTTGACTTACATCAGGGTAATCGATGACACTTGAGAGTGTTGTCATAACCTATATCTTCTTAATTTCCGTAACAAGTTTCTGAATATCGCTATCAGATAACCCGTCAAACCATGTTTCATCGATCTGGATACGGTGGACATAGGCGCCATATCGTTTCTTAAGCGCAGCAGGCAAGTTTTCTGGCTTTTCAATCACAGCATAGGCCTCAAGCATCTTATCGGACACTAAATGCGCCATTTCTTGCCATCTTTGTTCGCGCGCCATTTCGATGAAATCACCGAGGTTTACATCCCAGCCATGCATATCCAGCATTTTTTCATATTCTGGCGTGGAGGCATAAAGCGCCACGCGCTCCTTCAAGCCAAGGCGTACACGGTCAAGACCTTCATCTGTTGTTGCACAACCAATGAAACCATAACTGCCACGGTCAATGTCATTTAATGAACGTCCAGCTTTTTCAGCGCCGATTTCAAGGTTTGGCAGCATGACCTCTTCATACCATTTATAGGTAATGGGATCCCCAGGTAAATGCCCATCGGCCATTTTCCCCGTAAGCTGACACATCAGTTTGTTAATCGCAGCAAGATGAATGGGGGGCCGTTTAAAACCAAGAGGACCAGGATTATAATAAGGGATCATAAGGTCATGCTTATAATATTCCCCTTGATAATTCAGTTTTGTACCATGTTCCCAGCAATCCCAGATAGCATGCAGTGCTTCAATATATTCGCGCATTCGCTTCACTGGTGGCAAATGTTCCATGCCAAAGCGTCGTGTCAAATGTGCCTTGATTTGAGTGCCAATTCCCAGCTGAAAACGACCTTTAGAAAGCGACTGTATAGACCAAGCATCGTAAGCCGTTGCCATTGGACTTCTTGGAAAGGCGACAAAAACACCCGTCAGTAAATTAACCTTACTGGTTACCATTGAGCCAGCAACAGCTGTAAGCGTTGGCGGAACTGTTAGTTCCAATAGGGTGGTGCCATCGTAGCCTAACTTTTCTGCGCGTGCTATTGCATCAGGCATTTCTTCTAGACGTTTGGGTCGTACCATAGAATATACTTGCATAGCTTATGTTTCCCTTTTTACATGCCCATAATATTTTTGAATGAATGTTGGTGAAAACTTCCCACTGTCTTGATCAAGCAAGACACTGTCTGCTTGGCGTTCTGCCGCGCAGCCGTATCCGCCAGCGCCCGGTGTTTCTACCACTATGTTAGTGCCCTGCGGAACTGGAACTTCGTTTGGCTTGTCATCAAGCCTTGTTTCATTGGGCCCACAGCGCAAAATAAATTGGCCGGATTTTCCAGCTTCACCACCGAACAATCCCCAAGGCTGATAGCGAAAACGCTCACCTGCACCATTAAAGACGCATTCATGACCGACGGGCGTAAGGACACGGCGAAGCCCCATCCCGCCACGTTGGCGACCTGCACCGCCAGAATCTTCAACAAAACAATATTCAATCACTCTAAGCGGATATTCCTGTTCAATGGATTCAACAGGTAAATTCGAGGTGTTGGTAATGCCGACTTGAACGCCGTCCTTCCCGTCTTTATGAGCCCGCGCCCCCATGCCGCCGCCCAGTGTTTCGAAATACACATAAGGCTTGCCATTTCTAGGGTCATTACCAGAGAATACCGCCGTTGTGTTGGCGCCGTTTGCCGCGGCAATTACGTGTTCAGGCAGTGCTTTCGAGATCGCGCCCAACACGACGTCAATAACCCGTTGGCAAGCGTGTGCCCGTGCAGCAACTGGTGCAGGGAAGACAGAATTTAACAAGGTACCAGGCTCGGCTAAAATTTCAACGACATCCAAAACACCTTGATTGCTTGGCATGTCAGCGTCAAGAGACGCAATCAAAGCATAACACACACTGGCCTGAACTGCGTTGAGGGTCGTATTAATATTGCCCCTTACCTGCAAACTTGTGCCTGCAAAATCCACACATATCTTATCGCCTTTAACTGTTATGGATACGTGAATAGGGATGTCAAATGTCGATACGCCGTCCCCATCCATAAAGTCTTCAAATTCATACGTACCATCAGGTATTTGGCTAATAGCAGCTTTCATTCTGAGTGCAGTCCGCGCGATAATTTCATCAAATGTTGCAAGAATTTTGGGTAGGCCGTGCACGTCTACAACTTCCTGAAAACGACGCGCTCCAAGCTTGCATGACGCTATTTGGGCGTTGTGGTCACCCTTGCGTTCCTCTGGTACGCGCACATTCAGCATCAAGATGTCCATAACATCTGTTTGAAGTTCACCGCGGGAAAACAATTTTACCGCAGGTATCCTCAAACCTTCCTGAAATATCTCAGTCATGCCGCCAGCCATCGATCCTGGGACCATGCCACCAATGTCCGCATGGTGTGCAATATTACAAACGAATGCTGCCAATTCTCCACCAACAAACAAAGGCATCGCGTAGTTGATGTCGGGCAAGTGCGTACCCCCAGCAACATAGGGATCATTGGCAACAAAAATATCGCCTTCATGAATATCGGAGCCATATTTGCTGAGAACACTTTTCATCATGCCGCCCATAGAGGCAATATGGATGGGGAGCGTCATGGCAGCCTGAACAACCAATCGCCCTGACTTGTCAACAATAACGATAGAATGATCATTGCGCTCTTTAATATTCGTAGAGAAAGCTGACCGCATAAGAGCAACAAAACATTCATCGGCGATAGATCGCAAACTGTTTGAAATAATTTCCAAGCTAATGGGGTCTAGTTTTTGTGGCTGGGTATTCATTATTTTGCTCCCGGATCAATTTGGATAATTAGGTGCCCGTCCGGCGTTACCTCAGCATAGTCACCTGGGTAGATAGGTGTTGTTGTATCTAACTGTTCAATGATGGCTGGGCCGTGGATAGTGTGACCAGGTCGCAAGTCAACACGTGAATAAACATTTGTTTCGAAAGAATTTTCAGGGTCGCTAAAATATACCTGTCGAGTTTCACGTGGCTGTAGAGTGTCATCCACTGTCTTTTCCAGCTGGGCAGTCGTTTCCCTATAGAGCTGCGCAGTCGCCGACATGCGAATGTTCACAACCTCAATGGCATCGTCTATACTTGAATAACCATAAGCCATTTCATGAGCATCGCAGAAGTTGGCTTGCAGCCCATCCAATGTTGGCAGGTCATCCGCTGTCAAATTATTACCTTCAGCAACGGGGACTGCTAACTCAAAGTTCTGCCCCATATAACGAGCATCAACCACGAGCTGTAGTTGCCTGTTTTCAGCGGGTACATTTTCGTCATCAAACCAGATTTCAGCCGCACCCTTTAAGGATGTGAGGGAGCGAGCCAATATCGCCAAACCCTTTTCATCGACCATAAATCGGCGGCTTTCAACAAAAGCTTCTTTCAGATCTGAAACCAACAAGCCCTGTGCACAGACGATACCCGGGGATGCTGGTACAACGATCTCACGCATACCAAGGCTGACAGCCACATCACGCGCATGGAGCGGCCCCGCACCACCAAACGGCATCAATACGAAGTCCCGCGGATCATGTCCGCGCTCCACAGAGATCATTCTAATTGTTCGCACCATATTTGCGACAACAATGCCAAGGGCGCCATGCGCTGTTCGCTCAACAGAAAAACCAAGCTGATCTGCCAATTCCTTGTAGGCATCAATTGATAACTTGGGGTCCAGCCCCATATCACCGTCCAAAAGTCCGCGCGATGAAAGGCGCCCCAGCAATAAGTTTGCATCTGTTGTCGTTGGCTTGGTGCCGCCACGCCCATAACAGGCAGGACCTGGGGCTGCGCCAGCACTAATTGGACCAACCTTTAACAGTCCATCCCGGTCAAACCACGCAATGGACCCACCGCCAGCACCAACTGTTTCCACATCGACACAAGGCAGGCGTATTGGAAACCCAGTCACATCACGATCAAAGGTCAAATCTACGCTAAAATCACGAATAAGGGCGACATCAGCACTGGTTCCGCCCATATCAAGTGTAATGACATTTCGACGATCTGTTTGCATCGAGACATGCCCAGCCCCTACAGCGCCCGCAGCGGGGCCAGACAGGGCTGTCCGTATAGGAAACTCTCTGGAAGTTTTGGGGGACATTAATCCACCACTAGACTGATTTATACCCAGAGAGGCATCAGGGGCACGGTCGCTAATGCCGTCTTCAAGTGTCTGCAGGTATCCCCACATAACGGGTTGAAGGTATGCATTCAGCACCGTCGTTGACAGGCGCTCATATTCGCGAAACTCTGGTTGAACCTCAGACGAGAGCGAGAGAACGATCTCTGGTGCGCGTTTGCGTAACGCTTGTGCTACAAGTTTTTCGTGCGCGTCATTACGAAAGGCAAACAAAAATCCGATAGCGCAGGCTGAAGCACCAGACGCTATGACTTGATCCACCACAGCATCAATATCTTCTGCCGTCGGCTCCACCACGACCTGACCCGCAGCATCCATTCTCTCATGCAGTTCAAATCGTTGCTCGCGGTCAACGAGCGGAGCAGGATGATCTTTTTGCAGGTCATACATATGGGGCCTAGTCTGCCGACCAATTTCCAACAAATCACGGAATCCCTTGGTGGTAATCAGGGCCACTGTACTTCCCGTTCTTTGAATGAGCGCATTTGTCCCAACCGTCGTACCGTGGGAGAGACGCTCTATCTCAGCTAAGGGAATGTCATAATGCTTACAAAGCGCATCTAAGCCGCCCAGTATAGCATCCGCGGGATTGGAGGGCGTTGACGATGTTTTCCAAACATGCGTCGTCCCGTTCTTACTATTGGTTGCGTAAAAATCGGTAAACGTTCCACCTACATCAACACCTATAATCCAACTCATCAATCACACTTTCTATATGGATGGTTTCAAAAAACTTTACGTAACTTATAAATACGTAGTATACTACACATAATGCTGAGTCAATATGTAGATTGTGGATTTAGTATTTTTTTTATAAACAATGATAAGCAGAGCTATATAGCGAGACCGATGAATAATGAGGTCATTATTTATTGGTAAGTCGAACCGGCACAAAGACTTATAGCCAAATGAGGTGATCAATATTCACCGCAATTGGCTATAAGTCTGGAAAAACTGTTCGTTTGGGGAAATTACTGGCAAGTATCTGGCTAGTATCTGGCGAGTATCAAGTTTAGTCTAAAGAAGTATAGTTTGTAGAAAAGAGGATTTATATGTCGGAACAAGTCGTGAAACGTCGCACTTTTAAGAAACTGTGGAGTCGCCCCGGATATCTGATTCGGCGATTACATCAAATACATGTGGCGATGTTCCTAGATGAATGCGCAGAATTTAAACTGACGCCAGTACAATTTGCTGTTTTAACCGTTTTGGACAGTGATGGTGTTCTGGATCAAATCTCTGTAGCCAAACAAATAAGTGCAGATCGTAATACTGTTGGCGATGTGTTAAGGCGTCTGGAATCTCGAGGCTTGATTGAACGCCCTGCAAGCGAAAATGACCGCCGTGCGAAACTTGCTCAAATTACCGAGAAGGGACGTAGTTTTGTCGAATCAGTGTTGCCATCTATGATAAAAGTACAACGGGACCTCACAAGCGTTCTTACGAGGGAAGAAAATGCTGTACTGACCGACCTTTTGGTGAAACTGATAAAAGCAAATAAGGAAGCAAGTCGGTCTCCAAAGTCCAAGGACATTTCATTCGACCTTTAGAGCCTTTCTTTATTGAACTGAATCAGCTTCAGCCTGAAAACGACTAAATGATGCTTGAAAGCCAAGTAACGGTCGATGGGAACGCAATCATGATCGCCATCCCTAAAAGGTAGATCAAGATGAAAGGTATCACCGCTTGAAAAACATGGTGCAGCGACATTGAGGGCGTGGTGGCTTTAAATGCGAAAAGCGTATAGCCAAACGGTGGCGTTATGGCTCCCAAAGTAATATTGATCAAAAAGAGCAACCAAAACCATACTGGATCAAATCCGCTTTCCTGAATAAGAGGCTGATAAATTGGGATCGAAATAAGTATGACTGCGATTGTATCGATGAAGATGCACAGCAGGAATGGAATCAGCATCATAATAAGCAGGAGCGAAATTGAGGACAGGCCCAAGCCATTGATCATGTTGACGAGGTGGGTTGGGGCGCCAGTGTAGGCCAGCATCTGAGTAAACATCTTTGATGCCGCCATAATGATCAGAATCATAGTTGAAATCGATACGGTGCTCAAAATCGATTCTTTTATCATATCAGCACTAAGTTGCCGGTATATGCTTGCAGTAATAATTGCGCCAATAACCCCCGTTGCAGCAGATTCTGAAGGGGTGGCAATGCCCAGCATAATAACGCCCATCACAAAGAAAATAACGATCAAAAAAGGGAGCAATTGCAAAGTTGCTTTGGTGCGGGAAATCTGTTGCTCGCCGTCTTCAGGCATGTCAAGTGTCGGCGCTAAAGCAGGATTTATTTTGATCCGTATGAATATATATATCAGCAATAATGAGCACATCAAAAGCCCAGGAACAATGCCTGCGATAAGCAGTTTGGCGATTGAAACACTGGCAAGTGACCCAATAATGATAGCCAACAGGCTTGGGGGGATAATGGGGGCTAGGCTGGCACCAGCCAAAATAAGCCCAGCTGAGAGGCGCTGATCATAGCCGCGGCGTTCCATACCAGGCATGATGGACCGGCCAAGCATTGCGGCGACTGCCATGGCAACACCAGATAAAGCGCCGAAAATTGCTGAAAGTAATGTCACTAATATATATTGCCGACCTTGTACACGCCCAACCAGCCGGTCAACTGAATCAAACAGGACCTCCATGCTGCCAGACCGAAAAAGTATTTCGCCCATGAGAATAAATATAGGGATCGTTGCAAGTGACGTGCTGCTCAGTGTCGCATAAAAGCTGTTTGGAACAATCACATAGGCCTCAGGCCCCATGAGAGACCCAACCCCGACGACCGATACGATAAGAAACGCGACAAAGATTGGTATTCCAACCATAAACTGGGCAATCAACGCACCAAATAGCAACACCAATATCCAATACCATTCCATCATTCTACTCCCACAGGGTCAGGGTCATCTGGTTCTGTGCCAGCCATTTCTGTGTCAGCCTGCTTTGTTTCAGGCAGTTCTGTGTCATCATGGGGGGCAAACACGGAATAGAGGAAATAAAGGCCAGCACTAAAGAAGCTATAGCTGATAATAACGCTCAGCCACCATTTTGGAATGGGATGGTTTCCCATAGTGCTAATATTGTGGATAAACTGGTATATATTTTCTTGGGTGCTAAACCACGCGGCGGATACGCACGCCAACACTGCCAGTATGTTCCCCGCACGTCCAACCTGTGTCGCCATTGTAGGTGACATTTTTTCGGTCAGAAAGGAAACGGCAATATGCCTTTTTTCCTGTGTGATTTTTGGAAATCCAAGAAACACCATGGCGACGAGAAGGTAACTGACCAAATCGCCTGACCAGCTGGAGGGTGAATTAAAGCCAAATCTGGCGACAACTTGATAGATATAGGAAAGCGTAATCAGTGCAAGCGCAACACCGCTCAGAATGAAAGAAAGAGCTGTTACCTTATCATGAGCTGACTTTATACCCTGCAACATGTTAAATTCGCCTGTTTCATTTTTTGGTTTGCTTAATGACAAGTTTCCGCAAAGCTTCGATACTGTCTTTGGAACTTGAATTACGAATCGCTGTCTCCCACACACCGCGTGCAAAACACTCATTTGCGAAATCACTGCTAAAGGAAGGCATGCTCACAAATTGAGCGCCCTCAGCGAGCATCAGCCGGCGTTCCTGCTCATAAAGAGCATTAAATCTTTGGATCGATTGCGCTTCAACACGGCGTCCTGCTTCCAGCAGTATTTGCTGATTTTCAGAGCTCAATTCTGTGTAGGTATCATTATTCATCAATATCAAATAAGAAACATTCCCGAAGCTAGGCTCGATAATATAGGGGGCCACTTCATGGAACTTGAAGCCGTATGCGCCGACACCCGTCCAAATCAAGCCATCAACGACCTTTTTTTCAACAGCTGAATAAATCTCAGAAGGAGGTAAAAGAACTGGTGTTGTCGCTAATTCATCCATCAAGCATTGCTGTGTCTGTAGCGCCCGAATGCTTTTGCCTGCCATGTCTTCCTTAGTCGAAACGGCTTTATTGAGAAAAATACGAAATCCAGTTTCTGCCACTGCTATCGCAAGCACTTTCAAGTTATGTTCGGAGATATAATATTGGTCAACCGTATCCCACACGCCACTTTTTCGGCGCCATTCGATATCCGATGGAACCGCATCAAGCGTGGCCCCCATCCAAGATGTTCCAGTGTGGTAAAGGCCGTGAGTAAAAAGAATGTCAAACGCCCCGTTGCTCACTGGACGTACTTGTTCAAAGGCGGCGATAACCTCTGGGCCATATGTGGTGATGCCAATCTGTCCGCCTGAAATCTCAGACACTTCGTCAACAAAAACGACAGGCACATTAATGACGGCACTGTGATTATTGTTCCAAGATTGCAACATTGATAGTGTCTGATGGCTAGGCGATGCAGTGTCAGTGGCACTGGTCTTGGCAGCAGTGGTCTGGGCGGCATTAGCCTTAGCAGCATATAATCCAGTCGCTGATAAGATCAGAAATAGAGAAACAGCCAAGCGGAAAAGCGTTCTCGTAAGCTCCCTAGAGAAAAGATCACATGCTTCATTCTCTCCCGACACTTCATTCTCCATCATATCTTAATGCGCAGCCATATTTTGAATTAAGTCCTTAACACAAGAGCTTTTTTGAAAATTAAGTAGTATACGTCCTACTGTAAGCACGTTTACTCACTAAGTCAATCAACAATCAAATTACCGAGTTGAAGATTTCGCTTGAACATAGGGGCCATGCTTATTGCCCTATAATGTCGTGCTATTACGATGCCGTGTTCTTCAAGTAACGAAGCCTCCGTACACATTTGTGACCAGAGGCTTCGTCAGATTTTTTACGCGGTGCCCCGTGCTAGAATTTATATCCAAGCGTCGCGCCATAAGTTCTTGGCGGGAGTAATGTACCCCCAGTTGTGACAACAGAACCGATCACAAACCTACCCGTATAGACAAACTCATCGGTTAGGTTTCTGACCCATGCATTCACAGTAAATCTGCCATTTGGCGCAGTGTATTTAATGTTGGCGTTAACCAGTGTATAGGCATCCTCGCGGTCAACCTCGTCATTAAACTCGGTAAAGAACTGCTCGCTTTTGTGGGACACTTCGGCACCAATTGACAGGGTTCCATCGTTGTCCAGTGGCACATCATACTGACCATGAAGGTTCCAGGAAAATTCAGGCGACTGTTTAGTTTTATTCCCTGCAAGATCATCAAGACGATCTCCAGTGATTACAGGATTGTCCGCTGAAAATTCCAAAAACTCGGAGTCGAGATAACTGAAATATCCGTCCAGCTTGAACTGATCTGTAACCAACCAGTCCGCTTCCAGTTCAATACCGCGCCCCCTAGCCCGCGCTGCATTATCGAAAATATTAACAAAAGTCAGTTTAACAGGGTCTGGTGCTGAACGGCTTTGCTGCAGATCATCGATTGTGTATTTGAAAGCCGCAAGGTTCAACCGTACCCGGTTTTCAAAGAGCGATGACTTGACGCCAATCTCGTAGGATTCGCTACGCTCAGGCTCAGTAATAGGGGTTCTGGCGCCGCCAGAAACCGCACCGCTTTTGAAGCCTTCTGTATAGCTAGCATAGAGCAAAACATCGTCAGTTGGTCGCCAGTCAAGGCCCACAGTGGGGGAGAAATCGCTAAAATCCCGTTCTTGATCGCAAAATCCGTTGATTTGCTCAGGCGCTGGTTGACTAATGCCAGGCAGACAATCTTCGTTGCCGCCATTAATTCTGAAGAAGGTTTTTCCTGTGCGCTTTTCATCGCTATACCGCGCCCCCACCTTAGCAGATAAAGTATCGCTTATGTCATAGGTGAAGTTCGCAAAGGCACCGAGCGCCTTAATGCCAATATCCCCAAACAGATATATAAAGTCGCGCTCATTTTTATCAGGAGTATCCGGATCATCAAAATCATGTGCAATATCATTACCATCGTTGATCAGTGTTTCATCGAAGTAGAATAGACCAACCAAACCATGCAAACGATCACTATTGTAAATGAATTGCAACTCTTCACTAAACTGCTCACTTGTGACTGTATTATTCTGGATATCGTCATTTACGTTACTTGATTGATCAATGTCTTGTCGATATAGGACGTCAAGGTTGCGGTAGTTTGTAATCGAACGCAGGGCAAATTCATCGTTTATATCCCAGTCCAATGTACCCGTGAAAGCGTAAGATTCTTTTTTATTGTTGGGTTCAATTTCACTTGCAATATTGCGTGGGTCTTTTGCGTGACCGCCCAAGCCTGGGGCAGGACGGGTAATCCCAATGGTTTCGCCACTGGCTAAAGTAAGTGTATTTCCGTCAATGCTAGCACCCGCTGGCAGATTCGCTTCATCATCAATGCCATATTGGCGTAGCTCAAATGCCCTATGTGTATCAATGAAATGCATTTGACCAGAATTATCATTTTCTGACTGATAATCAGCACTCAACAGAAAATTCAAACTATCGCTTAGCTTGAAATTCATTTGGCCGCGAAATGATTGACGACTTTCGTTATCAATGTCAGAACCCGAGACCTCATTAATACCATATCCAGAATGTGAGTTGGTCTTAAACGCAAGGCGACCCTGAATATTTTCTGTCAACGGTCCGCTAACAGCCCCTTCAACATCAAGTTTCTGGTAGTTGCCAAGGGTAACATTTGTATAGGCCTCAAAGTCTTCTGTTGGCTTTTTACTAATCAGGTTAACAGAACCACCGATCGCGTTTCGACCATAAAGCGTTCCCTGTGGGCCGCGAAGAACCTCAACCCGTTCCAGATCGAAAAATGCCCCTAGCTGTGCGTAGGACTGAGAAATAACAGCGCCGTCCAGATGCAGTGCTACAGATGGGTCAACCCCTGCAAACGAGCTGTTCAACCCGATGCCGCGAATAAATATCTTTGCTTGACCAAAATCCGCACCAATGGAAAAGTTGGGTATTAGGCTTGAAAGCCCGCCAGCATCACTGACGACGGCATCTGCCAAACGTTCAGCGGTGAGGGCGGATACTGCTAGGCTAACATCTTGCAGATTTTGTTCACGTTTATTTGCTGTGACAACAATGTCCTCAATCACGAGCTTGTCATCGCCGCCTTGAACGCTATCCTGTTGTGCATAAACTGCAGGATTTAGGATCAGTGCTGTGCTTAGCATCAGCAAACTGCGTTTTCTAAAATTAATCATGGGTGTTTCCCTCCGGCTTCCTTATATCATTATAATTTATGTAGTTAGTGAGTATACTCACTAATATACCGCCAAGCTCCATTTTCGCAAAACATTGTGAGAATAAAATGGACTTGAAAAAGAGAGTATACTCACTATTTTTAAAATTACAATGTTAAATATCAAATACTGAAAATTTGTTGCAGAAAGTTTATGTACATAGTTCTTTCAAAAGCTATTTTCGCGCCCGCAAAGATGACGGAGAGATATTATACTGCTGTGAAAAGGCATAAGAAAAATGTCCAGAATTGATGAAACCAGTCGCAAGAGCGATTTCAGTTATTGACAACGGGGAAGACTTTAGCAGATTAACCGCCTTATTAAGGCGTAGTTGGCGATAAAAAGTCATTGTGGATATGGTCAGATTATTTTGGAACACTCTATTGAGCTGGCGAGGGCTTAAATGCAATATTTTTGCAAGCTGGTGTAATTTTATCGGACTATCTATATTGTTTTCCATGATCTCGATGGCTTGAATAACTTTTAAGTTAGTCGTTCCGTATTGTTCAATTTTCCCAAGTTTTTGAGGTGCGTCGGAAGGTCGGGCACCAGTATGGAGCAGCCATTCGTTTACTTTTTGAGCAAATTGCAATCCGTGATGCTCAATGATAAGAGCATGCATCAGATCAATTGCGGCAATTCCACCAGCACATGTTACGCGGTCGCGGTCTATAACATACAGGCTTTTTTCAACAAGCAAGGTTGATGACATTTCGGTCAAAGCAGGAAGGTGTTCCCAGTGCGCAGTCATTCTTCGGTTACGCATCAGTTTAGCATTGACTAGAATGACTGGCCCGCCTGATATTCCCCCCAATTTCGTCCCAAAGCGTGACAGTCGCCGCAACCAGTGAAAAGCACGCGCATTTTTATAGTCAAACGGATTGCCGCCTGCCAGGACAAGCAGCAGGTCAAAATCATTTTCAATATCTGATATGCTTTTGGTTTGAAGTATGGCCCCACCAGACGTCTGGACCACATTATCTTCCACACTGATATTACACACCTCATAAAGCTTTTTGTCAGCGAGCGTATTCGCCGCCCTGAGAGGTTCGACAACTGAAGCATATGAGAGCAAGGGAAATCCATCAATAAGAAGAAGCCCCACAGTGTATGCCTTGTGGCCTTTTAAGGTGATTGTGTCCATATTATTAAAAAACACGTCTTTTTTGAGTAAGTCAAGTCGTAATGCGGGTGATAGTATTAAATCATCACTAGTGAAAGTACGAGGTGTTACATGCGGTATTCAGCGGCTAAAATATTGTGGCAAGGATTAACAGGTAATCGTGGGTGGAAATCAGTTTGGCGTGAACCACAGCCAAAATCCGAGTATGATATTATTGTTGTTGGTGGCGGTGGTCACGGTCTTGCCACAGCATACTATCTCGCTAAAAAGTTTGGTCACAAGAACATAGCTGTTTTGGAAAAGGGATGGATTGGCTCAGGGAATGTAGGGCGTAATACGACGATTATTCGGTCGAATTACCTGTTGCCAGGAAATGGCCCTTTCTATGAAATGTCAATGAAGCTGTGGGAAAATCTTGAACAAGAGCTTAACTATAATGCTATGGTGTCTCAGCGTGGTGTTGTCTATTTGTCGCACAGTGATGCGCAACGTGATACGCTGGCCCGGCGCGGAAACGCGATGCGTCTCGCTGGGGCAGATGCCGTTCTGCTGGACGAAGCCGAAGTCCGTAAAAACTTTCCCTATTTTGATTATGATAATGCCCGGTTTCCGATCACTGGTGGTCTGCTTCAACCACGTGGGGGCACCGCGCGGCATGACGGTGTTGTATGGGGGTATGCCCGTGCAGCAGACCAACTGGGTGTTGATATTATCCAGAATTGTGAAGTCACCAATTTTTTAATTGATAACGGTGTTTGCAGCGGCGTTGAAACAAGCCGAGGGGTTATTAAGGCTAAAAAAACCGCGGTTTGCGTGGCGGGCTCATCTAGTAAGGTTATGGCAAAAGCCAATATGCGCTTGCCGATCGAAAGTCATGTTCTACAAGCCTATGTCACCGAAGGCCTAAAGCCTGTCATACCAGGTGTTGTTGTGTTTGGGGCAGGGCATTTCTATATCTCGCAATCCGATAAAGGCGGGCTGGTTTTTGGCGGCGATGTTGATGGGTATAATACTTATGCGCAGCGGGGCGGTATGCCCGTCCTGGAACATTCCTGTGAAGGTGGGGTTGCGTTAATGCCGATGATTAGTCGCGCCCGTGTCCTGCGAACCTGGGGCGGGCTGGTGGATATGTCTATGGATGGCTCCCCCTTCATTGATAAAACAGCCATTTCAGGCCTCTATTTTAATGGCGGGTGGTGTTATGGCGGATTTAAAGCGACACCAGCATCGGGCTATTGCTATGCGCATCTTATTGCCAAAGACACGTACCATCCAAATGCCGCAGCCTATCGGTTAGACCGGTATCTGTCAGGACGAATGCTAGATGAACGCGGCGTAGGGGCACAGCCTAACCTGCACTGATCAACGAAGGGTAACGGACATGATTATCAACCACCCTCTATTAGGGCCTCGTGATGCCTCCGAATTTTATTATCTTGGGGACGCCTCACTTATTAACAGACCTGATTGGCAAGCAGAGGACGCGATTGCCCAGTTTCACGACTATCTGTATCTTCGTGATAATCCTGCGGGTAAGCACCGTGAGCTTTGGTATCACGAGCAAGGTGACAGGTCATGGCTGGTCGTCACGCGCGATACAACAACCCACGAGATTACAAAAGTTGAACTGGCCCGCGATGTGGCTTTGACTGGGGGACAGGACAAATGACTGAAAGCAATCGTATCGCTGGTGGACTGATCGACCGCACAAGAAAGTGCACGTTCGAATTTAATGGAAAAACCATGTCTGGTTATACAGGTGACACGCTTGCCTCAGCTTTGATCGCGGGTGGTGAAAGGCTGGTTGCTCGTTCTTTTAAATATCACCGACCACGCGGTATTTATACTGCAGGTTCAGAAGAGCCAAACGCGCTTGTGACACTTGGAAGTGGCTCCACTCAGGAACCAAATACGCGTGCGACAGTGGCTGAAATTTATGATGGGTTAAAAGCGAGAAGTCAAAACCATCGTGGGTCACTTAAATATGACTTGTTGGCAGTCAACGACTTTTTGTCACCGTTCCTGACAGCTGGCTTTTACTATAAAACTTTCATGTGGCCA